>NZ_LJHZ01000038.1:0-1716 GCF_001296055.1 Novosphingobium sp. AAP93 | reverse complement strand
ACCTTGAATCAACCAATCACCGTCTGCGCAAGCAATTTAATGGGTCCTGACCCTAGACATATTCTTTGCAGTCGCAGTTTATGTCGAGCGTGGCAGCGGGAGGCCCGGGTTTCCTTCGGTTTTCCATGATTTCACTCCAGATAATTACCGTTCCTTCGACCTCAACAAGTCGAAGGAACCAACATGCGAACAAGATCACCATTGCCGTTTCGAGCGGCCCCACTCCGGGTCGAAGACCCGACCAGTCACAGCACCCTTTTCACCGCATTCCTCTCCTCTCTGTCGCTCGACGAGAGGTCAGGCTGCGCGGTTCTGTTTGGCGCGGCGGTCCGCCATTTCCTGCATTGGCTGGACCTGCACGGGATCGCGATCCGCACGATCGACGACCGGACTGTTCGGCGGTTCGAGAAGCATCGGTGTCGGTGCCACCGGTATTCGGCACAGCAAGCGCACTACAAGGCTGACCAAGCAGCAAGGGTCAGGCGGTTCGTCCGGTTCCTGGAGGATCAAGGCTACGTCGAAGTCGACGACGGGATCGACGATTTGCCACGGCACCTCGCTGACTATTCCGATGCGATCGATCGCCTGCAACTCGCCGAGGGCCCGGCGCAGTCCTATCGATCCGAGGCCGAGCATGTCGTGGCCTGGCTTCGCGTTACGCGACGCCAATGGATCGATATCGACGACACGATCATCGACGAGTACGCCGCGCATGATTGCCGTTGCCCGGTCTGGCGCAAGCGGGGCCAGTTGGTCACGACGGGCACCAAGCGGCGGGGGCGATGCGCACGGCACTTCGTCGAGTTCCTGCGAGGCCGGGGAGCTATCCCATTGGTTGAACCGGTGGCGGACGATGACCCGCACATGTCGGCTTACCTGGCATGGCTCAAGCAACACCGCGGCGCCACGGACGAGACGATCCGGCGCTACCGGACCGATATCAGACGGCTGATGCCAATGCTTGGCGAGCCTTCGCTATGGGATGCCGCCGGACTCAGGAGCGCATTCCAACGACGAAGCAAGGAGACCCCGGGCTCAGCATCGCTGCTCGTCACGATTATAAGGAGCTACATTCGGTTTCTGGTCGTGCAAGGCAAGTGTCGGCCGGCATTGTTGCATGCGGTTCCATCAGTGCAGCGTTACCGCCTTTCGACGCTGCCGCGCCACGTCGACTCGGCAACGATCGAGAGGATCATTGCGGCCTGTCCAACAGATCGTCCGGTGGAGGTCCGGGACAAGGCCATCATACTCTTGCTCGCCAGACTTGGGCTGCGCGCCGGTGATATTCAGGACATGCGCCTTGAGGATATCGACTGGCGATCCGGCCACCTGACGGTCAAGGGCAAGACGCGTCGGCCGGACCGCCTGCCGTTGCCGCAGGATGTCGGCGACGCGATCCTGGCATATCTTGCGGCAGCCCGCCCGAAGGCCGTCGAAGAGCATCTGTTCCTGCGTGCACAAGCACCGTTTCGGCCATTCCGCTCGTCCGCCGAGATCGCCGGCATCGTCGCCCGTACGCGCGACCGCGGTGGGATCGATGGTGTGCCGACCGGGTCACACATATTCCGGCATTCGCTTGCCACCAACCTGCTGCGAGCGGGCGCAGGCCTGGAGTCCGTCGGGACTATCCTGCGTCACAGCTCGCCCGAGACCACTGCCATGCTAGCGTCCGCGCTCGTGGTGTAATTTCCGGTGTAGGCGATGGTGTATTCCGGG
>NZ_LJHZ01000037.1:0-10751 GCF_001296055.1 Novosphingobium sp. AAP93 | reverse complement strand
CATGTGTTAGGCATGCCGCCAGCGTTCGTTCTGAGCCAGGATCAAACTCTCAAGTTTTGTCACAACACCATGCAGCACAAAGCATAAGCCCCGCAAACCACACAGCATCGAACTTCGGGAGCCGATACCTGCACTTGTCAAACGTAATGGATACGAAGGACATGACAGGTTCGGCTTGGTTACCGGAAATCGAGGCCCAAAGACCCTCGACACCGGGCGCCGTCGCCCACATGTCCCTTCATCTAAACCAACAATGTCAAAGAACTCGCCAGACAGAATTCGGCGGACAACCAACATTCCCCGATTTTCGCTACCGGGGGACCTGGTGTCCGACTATGCTGGCGACCAGCAAAAATGTAAGCGATGCCGCCGTCCCTGCCGGTGAACGGGCATATATGGAGGGGGTTCCGGCCCGTCAACGGGATTTTGCATTTTTTCTGAAACAACTCCCAAATCGCCCGGAAACCGGGAGCTTTGGCTGATCCATCAGCGGGTCCCAAATCGACTTCTCCGCCGCTCCCCTGCCAGAATCACCCCACAAGGCCAGATTCGCGCAGATTTGCCGTCCGACTCGGTTTCGTAAGCGAAACCTTAAGCGCCTCAGGTTAGTCCGGATCGGAGATGACCTGCGACTCTTCCCACGTGCCCCCTCCTGCGCCAGCGGCAGGAACGGCGAGCGCCGCTCCCGCGCGCCCGCAGGAACATGCGCGCGTTGCCGTGATCGTGCCCGCGTATGGTGTCGCCCATCTCCTTGGCGAGGCACTCACCTCGCTGCAGCGCCAGACCTTCACGCAGTGGGAGTGCGTCGTCATCGATGATGGCGCGCCCGACGATGTCGCTGGTGCCGTCGCGCCCTTCCTGTCCGATCCGCGCATCCGTTTCCTCGCCACGGCGAACCATGGCGTCTCTGCCGCGCGGAACACCGCCATTGCCGCTTCCTCGGCGCCGCTGGTGGCGCTGCTCGATGGCGATGATCTTTTCCGGCCCGGCTACCTCGCCACTGTCGTGCCGATTCTCGAAACCGATCCATCGGTACGGCTCGTCACCTGCAATGCGCTGATCTTCGGCGCGGTCACCCGTCTGCGCACTTGCGTCGACCGACCCCAGCCGAGGAACGGAACCCTTGCGCAGATTCTCGACCGCTCGTTCAACGTCTACATCGGCACCACCTTCCGCCGCGCAGACTTCGATGCAATCGGCGGCTTCGACACCCGCATGGCCCAATCGGAGGATTTTGACTTCTGGGTGCGCCTGATGATGCTGGGCGGGAGAGCGCGTCACATCGACGCCGTGCTCGGCGAATATCGCGTCCGCCACGGAAGTGCTTCGGCTAACGGCGGCCGCATGCTGCTCGGGAATATCCGCACGTACGAGAAGGCGCGCAACGCCCTTCCACCCGGCGCACCCGAGATTCCGCTGCTCGACAAGCTTCTTGCCGATACCCGCGCTGCGCTCGATTTCGAGCATGCGATCGATGCCATTGTCGATGGCGATACTCAGCGCGGGCTTGCGTCTCTGCGCAGCGCACGCGGACAGGTTGGTGGCTTCCTGTGGGGGGCGTCCTTCTCGCTTTGGCTGCTCTTCCCCTCGCTTGCACGGCCGATGCTGACTTGGCGTCGCCGCGCGCATACCCGGGGCTCAACCGATCCGGCACTCTATCCCAGCTTTCTCGAGACCGAGGGTTGAGCATGACCCGCACCGAGCGCCTCGTTGCCGAGCTCACCGAACACCCCCCGGTCATGTCGGTACGCACGGCCGCTGCCTGGGCGCTTGTCTCGCAATATGCTTCCTTCGCGCTCCAGTTTGCCACCAGCATCGTGCTGGCGCGCTGGTTCATCACCCCGGCACAACTCGGGCTGTTTTCGGTCGCCTTCGCGGCAGTCACGCTGGTCGCTTTCCTGCAGGACTTTGGCGTCACCCGCTACATCAATGGCGAGCGGGATCTGACGGCGGGCAAGATCCACACCGCCTTCACCATCTCGGTCGCTTTCGCCTGGGGCATCGCGCTCCTTGCCATCCTCGCCTCCGGTGCCATCGCCTCCTTCTATCGCGATCCTGCGATGCGACCGGTCGCGCTGGTGATCGCCTGCTCCTATCTGCTGGTGCCGCTTGCGATCGTCCCGCAAGCCACCTGCCAGCGGCGCATGGACTACAAGTCGAACACGATGATCGAAGTCGGCTCGGCCTTCGCCAATGCCGTCGTTGCCATTGCCCTTGCGATCTTCGGCTATGGCGCGCTGGCTCTCGCCTGGGGCGCATTCGCGCAGCAGGCCGCGCGCCTTCTCGTCAGCCAGTGGCGCGCAGGGCTGTTGCTGCCCTGGCCGCTGCGCATCGAGGGCGCCGCGCCGCTGTTCAGGCTGGGCGGTACCAACAGCGCGCAGGCGATGTGCAATTCGATCACCGCCCGCGCGCCTGAGCTCGTCATAGGCCGCTTGATCGACAACATCGCCGTCGGCCTGTTTGCGCGTGCCTCGGGCCTTGCCGGGCAACTTCGCATGCTGGTGGCCGGCGCCGTATCCGGCGTATTCTACCCCGCGTTCCGCCGCGTGCGTGACAGCGGCGACCCGCTCGGCCCGCCCTATCTGCGCGTGGTCGGCGCCTATACCGGCATCACCTGGCCGGCGATGGCCGGGATCGCGGTCCTTGCCGAGCCGATCATCCATCTTCTCTATGGGGAGCGCTGGATCGCCGCGGCGCCGCTGCTCGGCTGGGTCGCGCTGTCGCAGCTCTGCTATGTTGCCGTGCCGCTCAACGGCGATCTGCCCGTGCTGCTGGACCGGATGCGCAGCCTCGTCCGCCGCAATGTGCTTGAGACTGCAGCATCGGTGCTGCTGCTGGCCATCGCTGCGCCGTTCGGCCTTATCTGGGTCGCCATCTCGCGCTCTGCCCACGGCCTTGTGTTCATTGCGATCTATGCCCCGTTCATGCGGCAGATGCTGGGCTTCCGCTGGCGCGAACTGGCCGTGATCTACTTGCGCAGCGTCGTCGTTACCGTCGCCGCAGTCGCGCCGGTTCTGGCCGGCTATCACTTCTGGTCTCCGCCGTCTGACGCCGGGGCACTGCAGATGCTCGTCACTTCGGGCGCGGGCGCACTGCTCTGGTTCGTCATACTCCGCCTGATCGGCCACTCGCTGTTCGACGAGATCACCGGCCTGCTCGGCGAACTCTTCGGCTCCTTGCGTTCGCGCCGAGTAGAACCCGCAAGGCCCTGAATTCCATAGGCAGCCTCCGCAGAAAGGCGTATGCTCTACGGTAGGAGAAGGACGCCATGGGTCTGCTCGCAATCGTATCAACCGGCGCGCTGGCGCTGGCCACGCCCGCACCGCTGCCTCCGGCCCAGACCGGACCCGGCGCAGTCGACATCGTCAAGGCCGACATCGACCGGCACGACCGCATGACCGTGCCTGTCCGCATCGGCCATAGCGGCGGCCAGGCCGGCCCTTACGATTTCCTCGTCGATACCGGCGCCGAGCGCACCGTGCTTTCGCGCGATATCGCCACGCGGCTGCAGTTGCCGATGTCGGGCAAGGGCATTCTCATCGGCATTGCCGGAACGCAGAGCGTCGATCTGGTCGAAGTCGACGAGATCAACCTTGGCCGCCGCAGCTTCTACGGCCTCACCGCACCGCTATTGGACGGCTATAACATCGGTGCCGACGGCATCATCGGACTCGACAGCCTGCAAGACCAGCGCGTCCTCCTAGATTTCGACAAGAAGCGCATGGCCATCGGCGATGCCGTGCAACTGGGGGGCAGCCGCGGGTTCGAGATCGTGGTCCAGGCCCGCCGCCGCTCTGGCCAGCTGATCATGACCAACGCGGTGATCGACGGCGTGCGCACCGATATCGTGATCGACACCGGCTCCGATACCTCGATCGGCAACCGCGCGCTGCAGAAAGCGCTCGCGCGCCGACACAAGGGGGAAACCACGCAGCTTCAGTCGGTCACCGGTCAGACGATCATGGCCGATCTCGCCATGGCCCGCACGCTCAAGCTCGGCACGATGACGATGAGCAATTCCGTGCTCGTATTCGCGGACACTCCCGCCTTCGAAAAGCTCGAGATGGTCAAGCGCCCGGCAATGTTCATGGGCATGAACCAGTTGAAGCTCTTCCACCGCGTCGCCATCGATTTCTCGACCAAGCGGATCCTGTTCGACCTGCCCGACAGCGCGGAGATTCCGTTCCGGTTCTGAGGCGCGTTCGTTGTTCAGCTGCCCCCATCCCCACCCCGCTCATGCTGAGCTTGTCGAAGCATCACACGCGGCGGTGGGGCCAGCACCCTTCGACAAGCTCAGGGTGAGCGAGGTTTGGATCAGGGAGTAACTGGCGGTCAAAGCCCATTCCCACTGGCGAAACCCGCCAAAGCCCCTATCTGGGGATGCATGCCGCCTGATACCGCAACCAACAGTGCCGATGCCCGCCACGATGGCTGGGGCACGCTTCGCCGCTTCCTGCCCTATCTCTGGCCCCGCGATAACCCGGCGCTGCGGCGGCGGATCATCGGCGCCACGCTGCTGATCCTCGCGGCGAAAGCCACCACGCTCGCCCTCCCCTATGCCTATAAGAAGGCCATCGATGCGATGAGCCTGCCGGGCACCGCACCCGGTTCCACCAGCGGCGCCTATGCCGTCGCGCTCGCCTTCGTGCTGGCCTACGCCCTTGGTCGTTTCAGCGGCGTCGCCTTCGACAACATGCGCAACATCGTGTTCGAACGCGTCGGGCAGGATGCCACCCGCGCGCTCGCCGAAGACGTGTTCAGCCGCCTCCACAAGCTCTCGCTGCGCTTCCACCTCGCCCGCCGCACCGGCGAAGTCACCAAGGTGATCGAGCGCGGCACCAAGAGCATCGACGTGATGCTCTATTTCCTCCTCTTCAACATCGCGCCCACGGTGATCGAGCTCGTCGCCGTCGCGGTGATCTTCTACATCAGCTTCGGCTGGCCGCTGGTGATTGCGACCGCCTTTGCCGTCGTTCTCTACGGCTGGGCAACGCGCACCATCACCGAATGGCGCAACGCCCTGCGCGAGAAGATGAACCGGCTCGACGGGCAGGCCATGGCCCGCGCGGTCGATTCGCTGCTCAACTACGAGACCGTGAAGTACTTCGCCGCCGAAGCGCGGGAGGAAGCCCGCTATGCGCAGGCCACCCGCGCCTATGCCGATGCTGCGGTGAAGAGCGAGAACTCATTGGGCCTGCTCAACATCGCGCAGGCGCTGATCGTGAACCTGCTCATGGCGGGCGCGATGGCGTACACTGTGTGGGGCTGGTCGCAGGGCCGCCTCACCGTCGGCGACGTCGTCTTCGTCAACACCTACCTCACCCAGCTGTTCCGCCCGCTCGACATGCTCGGAATGGTCTACCGCACGATCCGCCAGGGCCTGATCGACATGGCCGCGATGTTCCGCCTGATGGACGAGCCGCAGGAAGTCGCCGACGCCCCCGGCGCCCCAGCCCTGCTCATCCGCCAGCCCGCCGTCGTGTTCGACAATGTCGTGTTCGGCTACGAGCCGGACCGCACGATCCTCCACGGCCTCAGCCTCGAGATCCCGGCAGGCAGCAAGGTCGCCATCGTCGGCCCCTCCGGCGCCGGCAAGTCCACCATCGCGCGCCTCCTCTTCCGGTTCTACGATCCACAGGCGGGCCGCATCCTGATCGACGGGCAGGACGTTGCCCAAGTGACGCAAGTCAGCTTGCGCGCTGCGCTCGGCATCGTCCCACAGGATTCGGTGCTGTTCAACGACACCATCGGCTACAACATCGCCTATGGCCGCGACGGCGCCACCCTCGCCGATGTCGAAGCCGCCGCCCGCGCCGCCGCGCTGATGTCGCTGATCGAGCGCCTGCCCAAGGGCTTTGACACCGAAGTCGGCGAACGCGGCCTCAAGCTTTCCGGCGGCGAGAAGCAGCGCGTCGCCATCGCCCGCACGCTGGTCAAGAACCCGCCCATCGTCCTCTTCGACGAAGCCACCAGCGCGCTCGATACCCGCACCGAGCAGGATATCCTCTCGACCATGCGCGGCCTTGCCGAGCAGCGCACAACGATCTCGATCGCGCACCGCCTCTCGACCATCGCCGATTCCGACCGCATCTTCGTGCTCGATCAGGGCCGCCTCGTCGAAAGTGGGGGCCACCTCGAACTCCTCAAACGCGACGGCCTCTACGCCGAAATGTGGAACCGGCAGGCCGCCGAGCAGGCTGACCTCAGCGAAGCGGCGGAATAACCCTGAAAGGATAGCGAGCCATGGCCATCAAGCAGGTTGCAGTGCCCGATGGCCGTGCGCGGATCATCCACACCGGCCTGACCGAGGAAATCGTCATCCCGGCCCGCCGCAACTGGTTCGCACTCAGCTTCCTGCCCATCTGGCTGGCGCTGTGGTCCCTTGGCGGCATCGTGGCTGTCTATGCGCTGTTCACCGAGTTCCAGCTGTTCCTTCTCGTCTGGCTCTGCGGCTGGGCGCTGGGCTGGCTCTATGCCGCCTCGACCATCGCCTGGCAGCTGTTCGGCGGGGAGACCATCCGCGTCGAAGCAGGCAAGCTCATCCATTCCTGCCGCGCGCCATTGTGGAACCGCGAACTGGCCTACGACGTCGCCCAGATCCGCGGCCTTTCGCCCGATCGCGGGCCATCCTTCTTCGAAGGCGCACAGTTCCAGACTCCGCTGCTCACCTATGGCCGCATCGGCGTCATCAAGTTCCACTACGGCGCGAAGACGATCCACATGGCATCCTCGCTCGACGAAGCCGAAGGGCGCCAGCTGGTCGATTGGCTAGCCGCGCGCCTGCCACTCTCAGCCGGGCAATGAAGCGGCTCGTCCCCCTTGCCATGCTGGCGGCGGGGCCACTTGCACAGGCGCAGTCGGCGGTGAATGCGCCGGTGGCAGCCGTTCCCGCGCCCCCCGCCGGACCTTGCGCCGAGACCGGCGGCCTTCTCCCCGGCACTGGCCTCTGCCGCGCCGATGCGCTTGCCCGGCTGCCACGCGGCCCGTGGACGCCCCCGCAAGGCTGCGATGTCACTGCGCAGGAGGCCCAACTCACCGGAGGCCGCTGGCTGCTCTATGCGGCCCAGCGCTGCGGCGAGAAGACCGCCCGCCTCGCCGTCACCCCGCAACAAGGCGGCGCGCTCGACCTGCGCTACGCCGACACCGCCCGGAACACCGAACTCATCGGCCGCAAGGCGCTCACCATTGTCGACGGGCCCCCATCCGCGCCGCATCTCGGCGTCTATACGCTTGTGATGACCGGCCTGCCGAAAGAACAGGTCCAGCGCTGCGCCCTGCGCAACCCGCGCGGCGACGGCTATCCTGCCGACGCTTTCGTATTCGATCTCGCGACTGCTGATGCGAGCCGGTCCGCCGCGCTCGATCAGCCCTGCGGCCCCTATAGCCGCTCCGCCTGGCCGGACACCTACTGGCGCCTGTTCGGCGGCATCGGCGTCTATTACCAGTCCGCCGGCGACCAGCCCGAGTTCGATCCTGCAAGCCTCACGGTCTACAAACCGGGCAGCTGACCAGCCTCCCCGCACCCACGTCGTCATTCCCGCGCAGGCGGGAAGCCAGAGCGGCCAAACGCCGCCCAAACCCTCACTTCACCACGTCCGCCTCGTGCCACACCACGGCCTGCGCCGCCTTCATGCAGCCGCCTTCCTCGTCCCACGTGATCGTGGGCGAACCATAGAGCCGCCAGCCCTGCATCAGCGCTTCGGACACGCGCTCGCAAAAGGCGCGGTCGTCCTTGCCGGTGAGGAGGCGGTAGATCGGGCGGTCTTCGGGGGTCGTGTACATGCCCGTACCATAGGGCAAACAACCGGCCTGCGCACCGTCCAACCTTGCATTCCCCGCCACATCGGGCACGTTCCGCCGCGCGGAGGGCAGCGATGGACGGCACAGCGGCAGCAGGAACCCCTGAAAAGACGGATCTTTTCGGCCAGCCCAAGGGCCTGTGGATCCTCTCCGGCACCGAATTCTGGGACCGCATCTCGTTCCACGGCATGGTCGCCATGCTCGTGCTCTACATGACCGGCGACTTGCTGCTGCACCCGGACCGCGTCGCCACGATCATCGGCTTTGCGCCCTACCGCGCCGCGCTCGAAGCCCTGTCCGGCACGCTCAGTCCGCAGGCGCTCGCGCTGCAAACCTTCGGCTACTACTACGCCTGCGTCACCGGCCTGCCGCTCGTCGGCGGCTGGATGGGCGACCGCGTGATCGGGCGCAAGCTCGCGGTCGGCGGCGGCGCGGCGATGATGACGGCGGGCCACTTCGCCCTCGCCTTCGACCGCACCTTCCTCATCGCGCTCGTCCTCCTGATGTGCGGCGCAGGGCTCCTGCGCGGCAATCTCTCCGCGCAGATCAAGTCGCTCTACGCCGATGGCGACCCGCGCGAAGTCAACGCTTTCCAGTACTACTACCTCGGCATCAACTTCGGCGCGGCCGCCGCGCCGATCCTCAGCGGCAGCGTTGCCGCGATCTGGGGCTGGCATGCAGGCTTCGCCGTCGCGGGCTTCGGCATGCTGATCGGCCTCGCGCTATACCTCGCCGGCCAGCGCTGGCTCCCCGCCGAACGGCAGCGCGCCCCCCAGCCCTCCGGCAAGCGCCCGCCGCTCACCCCCGGCGAGCGCCGCCGCGTCCTCGGCCTCCTGCTCATCTGGCCGATGGTCGTCGGCTACTGGACCGCGCAGGCGCAGATCTGGAACGTCTACAACATCTGGCTGCGCGACACCGTGAACCTCGACGTCGGCGGCTTCGAGGTCCCCGTCCCGTGGTTCCAGTCGCTCGACGGTCTTGCGCCGGGCCTGTTCATCCCGCTCGTGCTGTGGATCTGGAGCCTCCAGGCCAGACGCGGACGCGAACCCGACGTGCTGACCAAGCTCGCCATCGGCAGCGTGATCTTCGGGCTCAGCGTCGGCCTGCTTGCCGCCGGACCGCTGCTCGCCAATGCGCAGGGCCGCGCCCCGATCGCGCTGCCGCTGCTCTTCCACGTCACCTCGAACTTCGGCGCGATGTACTATGCCCCGGTCGTCCTCGGCCTCTACGGCACCCGCGCCCCGCAGAGCCTGCGCGGCACGCTCGTCGGCGTGAACTACATGGCCGTCGCTGCCGGCAGCGTGCTCAGCGGCTGGATGGGCGGCCTCTACGAATCGATGGGCCCCGCCCCCTTCTGGCTCCTCAACGCCGCGATCTGCACCGGCGCCGGCCTCGGCATCGCGCTCGGCGCGCCGCTGCTGAACCGGCTGCTGGCGCAGGATGAAGACAAGGCCGCAAGCCTCCCCCAAACCCGCTCATGCTGAGCTTGTCGAAGCATCATGCACAACCGCCGCGCCAACACCCTTCGACAGGCTCAGGGTGAGCGGGTTTGAGCTGGGCTTGGTGTTTAGCCTAAAGAATATACTTCGAAAGATCCGCGTCCCCCGCCAGCCCCGCCAGCCGCTGGCTGACATAGGCCGCGTCCACCGTCACCGTCGTCCCGCGCCGGTCTTCGGCCTCGAAGCTCACTTCCTCGAGCAGCTTTTCCATCACCGTCTGCAGCCGCCGCGCGCCGATGTTTTCGACCGTCTCGTTCACTTGCGCCGCCGTCTTCGCCACCGCGCGGATCGCATCCTCGGTGAACTCCACCGCCACCTGCTCGGTCGCCAGCAGCGCGCGGTACTGCTCGACGAGGTTCGCGCGCGTCGAGGACAGGATATGCACGAAGTCATCCTCGGAGAGCGCCGCCAGCTCCACCCGGATCGGCAGGCGCCCCTGCAGTTCGGGCAGCATGTCGCTGGGCTTGGCCACATGGAACGCGCCCGAGGCGATGAACAGCACGTGGTCGGTCTTCATCGGCCCGTACTTCGTCGCCACCGTCGTGCCCTCGATCAGTGGTAGCAGATCGCGCTGCACGCCCTCGCGGCTCACCGAACCGCCGCGCACGTCGCTCACCGCGATCTTGTCGATCTCGTCGATGAACACGATGCCGTTGGTCTCCGCATTCACCAGCGCCGCGCGTGCGACGTCGTCCTGGTCCATCCGCTTCTCGGCCTCTTCGTCGACCAGCTTGTCCCACGCGTCCGCCACGCGCAGCTTGCGGCGCTTGAGCGGCTTCTGGCCGAACGCCTTGCCCATCATCTCGGACAGGTTGATCATGCCGATCCCGCCCTGCATCCCGGGAATCTCCATGGACCGCGCGGGCGTATCCTCCACCTCGACCTCGACTTCGACGTCGTTCATCGAGCCTTCGGTGATGCGCTGGCGGAAGCTCTCGCGCGTCGCCTCGCTCGCGCCGTCGCCGACGAGCGCCTTGAGCAGCCGGTCCATCGCCGCCTTGCTCGCCGCCTCGCGCACCGCCTCGCGCCGCCGGTCCTTCTCCAGCCGCACCGCTTCCTCGACGAGATCGCGCGCGATCTGCTCCACATCGCGGCCGACATAGCCGACCTCGGTGAACTTGGTCGCCTCCACCTTCACGAACGGCGCGTCCGCCAGCTTGGCCAGCCGCCGGCTGATCTCGGTCTTGCCGCAGCCCGTCGGCCCGATCATCAGGATGTTCTTGGGGCTCACCTCGTCGCGCAGTTCGGCGGGCAGGCGCTGCCGCCGCCAGCGATTGCGCAGGGCAACAGCGACCGCCTTCTTCGCATCATGCTGGCCGACAATATGCGCATCGAGCGCGGCAACAATGGCTTTGGGGGTCAGGGTTTCGTTCATTTCAATTTCCAATGGGCCGTTCGTGTCGAGCGAAGTCGAGACACCTGACGCAGCGCATGGTGTCTCGGCTTCGCTCG
>NZ_LJHZ01000036.1:0-74870 GCF_001296055.1 Novosphingobium sp. AAP93 | reverse complement strand
GGGCGCTACGCGCCCTTGTCTTCATCAAGGCAATCCGGTCCGTCGAGGGACCGCTTCCCAATGTGCTACGGAACCGAGTTTACCAGCAGGGCCATCCTGAAGTGGGCCAGCGAGAACCGGGTCGAGTGGCATTACATCGATCCCGGCAAGCCGCAGCAGAATGCGTTCATTGAATCGTTCAATGGGTCGCTGCGCGACGAACTCCTGAATGAAGAGCTGTTCGACAGCCTGGGTGACGCCCGGTGCAAGCTGGCGGTCTGGCGCTACAACTACAACAACGTCAGGCCGCACTCATCACTCGGGAACCGAACACCGGCACAAGCGCGCCGGGCGTTCCTGCAAGATGGAGGTATCACGCCCGACGCGCTTGTGCCGATGAGGCAGCACGAATATCAAACCGGCAGACTCTTGTTATGACCGCGGGACCAGCGGGGGCAGGTCAGTCCTTATCTGTCCTCCACAGTCCGATAGAGGGGAGGACAAAGCGGAACCTGATACAAATGCGAGGCTAGTACATAGGTCAGGCACCCTCGCTCGGCCTCGTCGGGCATGGGCCCTCCAAAATCAGGAGGGATGTTCATGCGGGTTTTCCATTCGGTTCTGCTCACCACGAGCGCACTGGCTCTTGCCACGCCGGCCCTGGCCCAGACAGGAGCGGAAACGGCCGTGCAGGACGGCGTGACACAGGGCGGACTGGAAGAGATTATCGTGACGGCGCGCAAGCGCGAGGAATCGGTGCAAAGCGTGCCGGTTGCGGTCAGCGCGATCTCTGCCAAGACCATCCAGCAGCGCGATATCACCTCGATCGAGAAGGTCGCCGCTGCCACGCCGAACTTCAGTGTCGGCCGCGCTTCCAACGGTTCGGGCGCCCAGCTGACGATGCGCGGGATCGGTTCGTCCTCGACCTCGATCGGCATCGAACAGTCGGTCGCCGTGGTGGTTGATGGCGCCTATTACGGGCAGGGCCGGATCATCAACGAAGGCTTCTTCGACTTGAAGCGCGTCGAAGTGCTCAAGGGGCCGCAGGCGCTGTTCTTCGGCAAGAATGCGACCGCCGGCGTGGTCAGCCTCACGACCAATGATCCCGGCTCTGCCCGCGAATTCATCGCGCGCGCAGGCTATGAATTCCGCTCGCGCCAAGTTCAGGGTGAACTGATCGCCTCGGGCCCGCTGACCGACACGCTCGGGCTGCGCGTGGCGCTTCGCGGATCGCTGATGGACGGCGGCTATTACCGCAACGTCTCGGTGGACCGCACCTATACCACGGTCGACATCCGCAACCTGCTGGTTGGCGGCAACGGCAATCCGCTGGTCAGCGTGGCCAAGCCGGCGGCCGAACGCGCGCCGGGCGAGGACGAGTTCCTGGGCCGCGCCACGCTGAAGTTCACACCCGACAACCGCCTCACGATGGTGCTCAAGGGCTCCTACAGCTACAATCAGGTCAACAATTCCTCGTGGAACTACGTGGCCTACAACTGCGGCCTAGCCAGCGGGGTAAGCCAGCTGACCGGCTATCGCTGCGGCACGGACTTCGTCACCCACCAGAACGGCATTCCGGCGGACATCGCGGCGAACTTCCCCTACGCCAAGTCCGACGGCGCGCTCTACAACCGCTATCGCTCGTTCGCCATCAACGGCGCGATCACCTATGAGCTCGACAATGTCACGATCAGCTCGGTGACGAACTACAACAACAACAACAACCGTTGGGCCTGCGCCTGCGATTTCCAGACCAGCAACACCGGTACCTGGGCGACCGAAAACTCGACCTGGCGCGCCTTCAGCCAGGAACTGCGCGCGCAGACCGCTTACGATGGTCCGCTCAATTTCATGATTGGCGGGCTTTACCAGAAGACCAAGCGTGATTTCTCCCAGTACGTGATGTTTGCCGGGCTGCGCGATGACCAGGCCTCTGCCGAGAACCGTTTCGTCGCTTCATCGAAGTCGAGCTATACAGACGGTGAGACCGCAGCCCTGTTCGGTCAGGCGACGTGGAAGCTGGTCCACACGCTCGAGCTCGCCGGCGGCGTGCGCTACACGCACGAAACGAAGGACAGCTTCTTTACCCAGCCCTACAACAACCTGGGCGTGCAGACGATCTTCCGCGACCAGAAGGACCCCGACGGTCTCGGCGTGGTCAACGCGCGGCAGGTCTTCAACGACTGGTCGCCCGAGGCAACGCTCAGCTGGAAGCCGCGCGACGGCATCCTCGTCTATGGCGCCTACAAGACCGCTTACAAGTCGGGCGGCTTTTCCAACGGCGGGATCAATTCCAAGTTCTCCAGCAACCCGCTGGGCGACCTGACCTTCAACCCGGAAAAGGCGCGCGGCTTCGAGGCAGGGATCAAGACCCGGCTGGCGGACAACCAGCTGCGCCTCAACCTGACCGCCTTCACCTACAAGTACGGCGATCTTCAGGTCGATTTCTTCAACTCGCCGATCTTCGCCTTCCAGACCCTGACCGCCGACGCGCGCACCAAGGGTGTCGAGGCCGATTTCGAGTTCGCGCCGCGCGCCATCGACGGGCTCAACCTGCACGGCTCGATCAACTACACCGATGCGAAGTACACCAACTTCCCGCAGTCGCCCTGCTATGCGGGCCAGACACCGGCGCAGGGCTGCACCCTGATCGGCGGGATCAGTGCGCGCCAGAATCTCAATGGCAAGCCGCTTTCGGTTGCACCGGAATGGACAGGCGCGCTCGGCGTCGCCTACGAAACCCCTATCGGTGAAAGCTTCAAGCTCGGCTTCAACATCGATAGCCGCTACTCGTCGAGCTATCTGGCCTCTGGCTTTGGCAATCCGTTCTCGCGCCAGGGCAGCTACGCCGTGCTGGATGCCGGTATCCGCTTCGGTGCCGAAGACGACAACTGGCAGCTGGCGGTGATCGGCAAGAACCTCACCAACCGGTTCTTCGTTGCAGGCGTGGTCGATGGCCCCTCGACCGGCGGCGGCACCGGCACGGCTGGCGGCGTCCGCGCCGACCAGCTGGGCTTTGGCAATCTCCCGCGCACGGTTCAGGTGCAGGTAACCAAGCGGTTCTGACACACGGGGAAGGGGATCTCGGCATGAGCAAGCCGGAAACGATCGAAACGCTGCGTGCCCGCATCGCTTACGAAAAGGCGCGCACCGGCTATCCGGAAGGGTTTCCGGCTCTCCCCGAGATCCCCGCCCAGCGCTATGTCTCGCCCAAGTTCTACCAGCTCGAGTTGACCCGGCTGTGGCAGAAGACGTGGCTCTACGCGGCGCACAAGGAACAGTTCCCCGAGGTTGGCAGCTATGTCGCCTTCGATGGCGTGCCGGGCATGCCGATCATCGTGGTGCGCACCGATGATGGCTTTGCCGCGTTCTACAACACCTGCGCGCATCGCGGCGGCTGCCTCGTCACCGAGAAAGAGGGGCACTGCCCGGGCAAGCGGCTGGTCTGCGGCTACCATGCGTGGACCTATGATTTCGAGGGCAAGCTCATCGGCGTGCCCGATCAGCGGGACTTCGCCAATCTCGACAAGTCGAAGCGGGGGCTCACCCGCGTGCGCTGCGAGGCGTGGGGCAACTGGCTGTTCATCAACGCCGATCCCGAAGCCTCACCGCTGGCAGACTACGTGCGCCGCATCGCTCCGCAACTGGAACAATTTGATCTCGATTCGCTCGTGCTGATCGACCGCTACAGCTACGACTGCGCGTGCAACTGGAAGATCCTGATGGACGCCTTCGCGGAGAACTATCACTTCGTGTCGGTGCATCGCGGCACTGTCGGGCTGCCCGGCCCCAAGTGCGCGGTGGAGCATCGCGGCACGGTGATGGCGCTCTACGAGAACGGCCATTCGCGCAACATCCTGCCGTGGAACGACGGTTTCGAGCCGCGCGAAAGTGCTTCGGAGGAGACAGGCTTTTCGATGGGCATGGGCGGAATTGCCGATATCGAAACTGTCGGGCCGATCCCGCGCACGTTCATCACCGCCTTCACCTGCTTCCCGAACCTGACGACGCCGGTTTACGCCAATGGCTTCCCGCTGCTGCTGTTCTGGCCGACGGGCATCAACACCAGCCGGATGGACGTGGTGTGGATGGGCATGCCGCACGGCGAGGCGCAGCTGCCGGACGCGTGGAAGGAAAAGATCGCGCAGTTCAACGTGATCCTCGATGAAGACCTGACCTACCTGCCCAGCGTGCAGAAATCGGCGGAATCGCCCGCGTTCCGCTCGGTTCTGGTCAACTACCAGGAGCGGCGGATCTATCACGCCCACGAACAGATCGACCGGGTGATCGGCCCCGATCTGATCCCCCCGCACTTGCGGGTCGAGCCGGTTCTGGCCGGCGCGATCGAATGACGCGCGAAGGACAGGCAATGGCAATTCCGGCACGCAATCGCCTCGACGGCAAGGTTGGCATCGTCACCGGCGCAGGCATGGGCATGGGGGCGGCGACCGCCCGGGTGATGGCCGGCTATGGGGCGCTGGTGGTGGTCTCCGACATCAACCGCGCCGCCGGCGAGCAAACCGTCGCTGCTATCGTCGCTGCGGGTGGGACAGCGCACTTCGTCCTGTGCAACGTCGCCGACGAGGAGCAGGTCAGCGCTCTCGTGGCCGAGACCGTCGCCGTGTTCGGCCGCCTCGACTGCGCGGTCAACAATGCGGCAGTCACCCCTGACGTGCTGCCGATTGCCGAGGCCGACATGGCGGCCTGGGACCGGGTGATCGACGTCGACCTGCGCGGCGTCATGCTGTGCATGAAGCATGAGATCCGCCAGATGCTCGCGCAAGGGCAGGGCGGTGCGATCGTCAACGTCGGTTCCGTCAGCTCTGTCCGTCCGCAGCCGAACAATTCGGCCTACGTCGCGGCCAAGCACGGCGTGATCGGCCTCACCAAGACGGGCAGCCTCGAATACGCGCCGCTCGGCATCCGGGTGAATGCGGTGCTGCCGGGGGCCATTGACACACCCATGCTGCGCGGCGCGCTGGAACAGCACCACTTCACCGAGGCCGATTTTGCCCCTGCGCTCAGCCTGCTTGGCCGCTTCGGCCGCCCCGAGGAAGTGGGCGAGGCAAGTGCATGGCTGTGTTCGGATGCCGCGAGCTATGTCACCGGGCACAGCCTCGCGGTCGAGGCTGGCTATCTCTCGCGGTAATCGGCTTGAGGACCGGCGACTTCACTTCGCCCGAATCCAGCAGCAGCACCGATTGGTCGGACCACATGGTCCGGCCCTCCGACACGAATCTTTCCCCACAAGGCACCTCGCAAGGGATTGCACCGCAAGCGAAAATTGGTCATCTCAAAGTGGCTTTACGTCTGAGATTGACATAAATGACCAAAACAAATAATTGGTCAGGCCAGAAGGTAAATCCGATTCTGGGAGGGTCTCATGACGCACAAGTTTATTCTGCTGGCCGGCCTGTCAGGCCTGGCGCTCTCGCAGCCCGTCCGCGCGCAAGAAGTAGCGGCGCCCGCCGAGACGGCTGAAGCCGCTGCGCCCGCGGCCGGCATCGAGGAAATCGTCGTCACCGCGCAGAAGCGCGAACAGAATCTCCAGTCGGTTCCGGCCGCCGTTACCGCGCTTTCGAGCGAGGCGATCGCCAATGCGCGCCTCTCGGACTTCTCCGACCTGACGCGGGCGGCGCCTGCGCTCACCATCACGCAGACGACCACCTCGCCCAACAACTCGATCATCCTGCGCGGCATCGGCACGTTCGCGTTCTCGATTGGCGTCGAGCCGAGCGTTGCCGTGATCATCGACGACATGCCGGTGGTGCAGCAGGCGCAGGCCTTCGACAACCTCGCCGATCTGCAGCGCATCGAAGTGCTGAAGGGGCCGCAGGGCACCTTGTTCGGCAAGAACTCCTCAGCGGGTGTCGTCAACATCGTCACCAAGGACCCGAGCCGCGACTTCGAAGGCAGCCTCAATGTGACCGCTGCAACCGATGGCGACGTGCGCACCGAAGCCGCTGTTTCGGTCCCCCTCTCGGACGGCGTCGGGCTGCGCGTGACGGGCTTTTACCACGACTTTCCGGGCAATGTCCGCAACCTCACCAGCGGGCGCAAGCTCAACGATCAGGAAAACTATGGCCTGCGCGCCAAGCTGCGCGCCGAGCTTGGCAGCAACCTGACCTTCACGCTGACCGGTGCCTACGGCAAGGCGGTGCAGGACGGCGCGGCCACCACCATCCGCAGCATTTCCGGCACCGGCACGCCGCGCGTGTTCGGCAGCCCGGCACTCGCGCTCCTGCCGAGCCTGACAGGAATCACGCCCGGCGATGAAAACTACAACGCGCGGGTCGATACGGCGGGTGCCACCCGCAACGAGACGGCCAGCATTGCGGGCAAGTTCAACCTCGATCTCGGCTTTGCGAACCTCATCTCGGTCACGGCCTATCAGGACTGGAAGTTCAACTTCGAGACCGATTTCGATGGCACCGATCTCAATGTTCTGGGCGGCCTCACCGGCGGCGCGCTGAATGGCGGGCTGGTGCAGAGTGGTCCGTACCACTCGACCAATTTCACGCAGGAATTGCGCCTCGTCTCGGGCGGCCGCTCGGCGCTGAAATATGTCGTTGGCGCGTTCTATTCGAACGCCAAGACCAGCCGCGCATTTCAGCGCGGACCGGTCGTCGCGGCAGCGGATTGGTCCGCGCGCAACAGCAGCGAAAGCCTCGGGCTGTTCGCGCAGGTGGACTATACCTTGCCGACCAACACGACGGTCAGCGGCGGCATTCGCTACAACCACGAGAAGATCGGCGTTTCATTCGACAACAATCTGGCATCAGCCACTGCCAACACCTGTCTGGCTGGCAATCCGCTCTGCCGCGGCACGAATTCGGACAGTGTCGTGACGTTCAAGGCCTCCATCTCGCAGGAACTGGCGCGCCAGATCATGCTCTACGGCAGCGTTTCGCGCGGCTACAAGGGCTATGCCTACGACATCACCTCCGGGTTCAACCCGGCGCGGATCGATGCCTCGCTGAACGGTACTGGTCCGGGCTTGCTCGGCGTCGGTCCGGTCAGGCCGGAAACGTCTACCTCGTGGGAAGCGGGCCTCAAGAGCCGCTTTGCGGATAACCGCATCCAGCTCAACGTGATCGGCTTCCTCACCGATTACAACGACTTCCAGGCCCAGTCCGCGATCCTCGTCGGCAACCCGCCGGCACCGCAGTTCGTGCTCAACAACGTGGGCAAGCTGCGCACCAAGGGCGTCGAGGTCGAACTGACGGCCAAGCCGACTGACTGGCTGCGCATCGATGGCGGAGCGAGCTATACCGATGCGATCATGCGCAGCTTCCCCGCCGCGCAGGGCTATGCCGGGCAGACCGGGCAGGTGTGGAACGGCACTGCTTCCGCGCTTGTCGGTCCCTGCGTTGCGGCTGCCCCGGCCACTGCGGCCAGCCCGCGCACCACATGCGCGTTCCAGGATCGCTCCGGCGCGCGCCTGCCCAACTCGCCGAAGTTGAAGTGGAACATTGGCGCGACCGCCGAATTCGGCCTCGGCGGCGATGTGAAAGGCACGGCGATCCTCACCTACCAGCACCAGAGCTCGGTCAACTTCGATCTCCTCGGCAATCCGCTGCTGGTGCAGGAAGGCTATGGCGTCGTGAATGGCAGCCTCGGTGTCGAATTCGGCAAGGTGCGCGTGACGGCCTTCGTCAACAACCTGTTCGACAAGCACTACGCCGCGAGCCTCACCGACGGCTACGGCGTGCTGGGCGGCAGCGCCAGCAACGATGCCCACGTCGTCTACCAGTTCCAGACGCGGGATTCGCAGCGTTATGCCGGGATCAAGCTTGGCGTGAAGTTCTGAAGCATCATGGCCTGTTCCCCCGGGTCTTGATTTCCCCCCTGCCGGACCGGAAAGCACATGCGTTCCGGTCCGGATTTTTTGGAGTATGGTGCGCCGTGCAGGTCAGCGACAACGCGCAGCGGAAACGCTTTGGCCTTGCGCCGCGGTGGTGGATCATTGCCCTGATCACGCTTGGCACGATCCTCAATTACCTCGCCCGCTCGACGCTTTCGGTAGCGGCGCCGACCCTCAAGACCGAATTCGGCATGACGACCGAGCAGTACAGCTGGGTCGTACTGGCCTTTCAGGCCAGCTACACGGTGATGCAGACCGTGGCGGGCGCGGTGCTTGATGCACTGGGCACGCGGATCGGGTTCTTCGTCTTTGCGATCGGCTGGGCGCTCAGCAACATGGCGCATGCCTTTGCCACCGGCTGGATGAGCCTCGCAGCGTTCCGCGCCATGCTCGGAGCGACCGAAGCCGCTGCGATCCCAGCAGGAACCAAGACGGTCGCGCAGTGGTTTCCGCCCAAGGAACGTCCGCTCGCCACCAGCCTCTTTCAGATGGGCACCAGCGTGGGCAACATGATCGCGCCTCCGCTCGTCGCGTTCTGCATCCTCGCGTGGAATTGGCAGGCGGCGTTTCTGGTCACCGGCGCGCTTAGTCTCGTCTGGGCGGGCGTATGGTGGCTGGCCTATCGCGACCCGGTTGAAGGCAAACAGGTCGCGCCAGCCGATGGCGGGGCGGCAAAGCCTGCAACCCGCAGTGACGTGCTGCGCAGCCGCTCGTTCTGGGCCATCGCAGTGCCCCGCTTCCTCGCCGAGCCCGCATGGCAGACGTTCAACTTCTTCATTCCGCTCTATCTCGTCGCGGTGTGGAAGCTGGATCTCAAGTCCATCGCGCTGTGGGCCTGGCTGCCCTTCCTTGCGGCCGATTTCGGGAGCCTTGCGGCGGGCCTGCTGCCGCCCTGGCTGATGGCGAGCGGCCGCTCGATGCTCGCTTCGCGCAAGATCACGATGACGCTGGGTTCGCTATGCATGGTGGGGCCGGCCTGCATCGGCCTCGCGACGTCGCCCGAAGTTGCGATCGCCCTGTTCTGCGTCGGCGGGTTTGCGCATCAACTGCTTAACGGCGCGCTGATCACCTTGTGCGCGGACGTGTTCGACAGCCGCACCGTCGGCACGGCGAGCGGCATGGCGGGAACGTCGGCGTGGGTCGGGGGGATGCTGTTCACATTGCTGATCGGGCAGAGCGCCGATGTGCTGGGCTACAATCCGCTGTTCGTCGCGCTGGCGGGGCTCGATCTGGTGGCCGCAGCAGTGCTGTGGGGCCTGCTCAGGAATCCCGCGCCGGGATTGCGCCGCGCCGCATGATCGTCCAGCCAGCAAGGGCATGGCCAGCGGGTGCGGCGGTTTCCGGAAGTTGTCCCCGCAGGCGCGCTTCAAGATAACCGGCGTTGAACGCATCGCCCGCGCCGCTCGTGTCCACCGGAGCAAGCTTGCGCAGGGGGGGAATGATCCGTCCATCCGGCAGACGGCAGCCAGCCGGACCGAGCTTTACGATAGTCTCGCTGCAACCGAGCGCCTGCCAATGTGCGGCGACCTCGTCGGCCGAGCTCGCACCCGACAGCATGAACTCGTCCTCGAGGGTCGGCAGCCCGATGTTGGCGACCGCAATCGCCGCATCGCGCGCGGCGCGCGCGATCTGCGGATTGCTCCACAGGCGGGGACGATAGTTGCCGTCGAAGGCGACGAACCCGCCATGCCGGCGGACCATGCGGGCGAGCGCCAGCAAGGATTCGCGTCCTTCGGGGGGCAGGATGGCGAGCGAGATCAGCGAGAACACCAGAAGATCGGCATATTCGGCCGCACTGATGGCCGCGGCGATCCCGTCACATGCAAACAGGCCCCGCGCTGCGCTTTCGCCGCGCCAATAGGTGAAGCTGCGCTCTCCGGTCTCGTCGCAGGTGATCGCGTAGAGGCCCGGGTTGCGGGCAGGATCCGAGAGAATCAGGCTGGTATCCAGCCCCTCGGCCGCCCACTGCGCCTTGAGATCGGCGCTGAAGGGATCGGTGCCGAGTGCGGTCAGGTAGGCTGTGTCGATCCCGCTGCGGGCGAGATGGATCGCGGTGTTGAGCGTATCTCCGCCATAGCCGAGCTGCCAGCCGGAGCCGTCCTGAGACAGCTCCAACATGGCTTCGCCGACGAGAACGGCCCGCGGACGATTTCCCGTCATTTACCGGCAGGCCGGATTGGCCGCACCGGGGACGGCATAGAACGCGATGGCGTGGCCGGGCAGGGTCACTTTCGCGGCGGTCGCGAGCCCTTCCAGTCCGGTGAATGTCAGATCCGGTGCCAGCGCGGGCGCCTTCCCATTGATCAGGACGCTGCGCGTGTCGACCGGCTGGCCGGTCATGACCCACGCCACTGCCTTGCCACCCAGATTGAAGGCCTGCGCCGCTTCGCCGGTGTTGAGCGCCATGACCGCAACGCCGCCGGGCTTGCCGACAAGGCACTGCGCATAGAGCCTGAGAGCCGGGGAGGGGGAGCGCGGCGAGGCGAGCACGGTGGTGCCCATCGTGCGCTTCCACAGGAGCGCTGCCCAGTAGTTGGGACGCGGGGTCATGGTGTCGCGGTCGATCAGCGCGTAGTCGCTGGCGGCCAGCGTGTTGTGTAGGATCACCTGCAGGCCCTTCTGGGCGAGCGCAGCGTTCTGGTTCAGATAGCGGAAAGTATCGAGGAACGTCGAGGCCCAGGGGCTGCCGCCGCAGGCAGCCTGCGCGGTTTCGGTGTTCCACATCGGCTTGCCGGGTTCGTACTTGTCGCGCAGCGCGGCGTAGTAATCGAAGTCGCGCACGGTCAGGTCCAGCCAGCGCGCGGTGAGCGCATCTTCTTTCGCCGCCGTGCCGATGCCAAGGCCTTTGCAGCGCTGCGAAACGGTGCCGTAGAAGTGGTAGGAGACCGCATCGAGGCTGCCCGGATTGGCCTTCATCATGTCGTCGGTGCTGACATGTGAACCCATGTCGCCCGGAACCGGAACGTTCTTGAGCAGACCGGCTTCACCGACACCGCCGACGCCGAGTATGGTCATTTCGGGTGCCGCCTTGCGTGCCCAATCGCGGAAAATGCGGAACTCCGCGCCATAGTTCGCCGCGGAGTAGCCCTTGGGCATCTGCGGTGCGGCGCTCGGCATGTTCGCTTCGTTGAAGAATTCTGCCGCCTTGATCGTGCCGCCTGCCTCCCGCGTGAGATCGACGAGGCGCTGGGCCTGCACCGGCGTCCACACGCCATCCGCGCCGCGCGTACCGTTGCTCACGGCAAAGCTGGTGACGATGGGGGCATCGACGGCTTTGGAGAAGGCGACCACATTGCGCCACTGGTCGCGGGTCAGCACCTGCACGAAGCCAGTGGGCGGCGCGCTGAGGTGCTCGCCTTCGGCTTCGAGATAGGTGTTGTTCGACCAGGTGCCGCTTACGCGCAGCAGGCTGGGCCCGAGCGCCTTGGCCAGCGCGATCAGGCGTGCATCGGTGAGGTCGATCGGCGGGCGCTGGCGATAGCGTTCATCTGCCGGACCGCCATAGGGCGCCCAGAAGCGACCGCCGGTCACCTCGACCATCTCGATGTTATACCCCTGATACCGCGCGTCCACCGTCGCCACGCGGGCAAGGCGGCCAAGGGCGAGGGGAGCGGAAGAGGGTGCCGGGCTGGCGGCGGTGAGGGCAACCAGCGCGGTTGCGGCAAGCAGTGTCTTTTTCATGGGTCCTGTCCTCTCACCAGTTCCACATCGTGCCGTCTTCAAGCCGTGCGACCGGCAGATAGGCGGGCTTGTAGGGGTACTTTGCGGCCAGCTTCTCGTCGATGTCGACGCCGTGGCCCGGCGTGTCGCCCACGAAGAGTTCGCCCTTCTCGAAGTGGTAGTCGTGCGGGAAAACCGCGTCGGTTTCCTCGGTGTGGCGCATGTATTCCTGGATGCCGAAGTTGGGCACCCAGGTATCGAAGTGGAGCGCGCAGCCCATCGTGACGGGTGAAAGGTCGGTTGCGCCGTGGCAGCCGGTGCGCACACCATAGAGGCTGGCGAGATCGGCGATACGGCGCAGATGGGTGAGGCCGCCCGCGCCCACGACCGTGGCGCGGATATAGTCGATCAGCTGGTTCTGGATGAGATCCTTGGCATCCCAGATCGTGTTGAAGATCTCGCCGACCGCCAGCGGGGTGACGGTATGGTGGCGCACCAGCTTGAAGGCTTCCTGGTTTTCCGCCGGGGTGCAGTCCTCCAGCCAGAACAGCTGGTAGGGCTCCAGCATCTTGCCGAGATTGGCCGCTTCCTGCGGGGTGTAGCGGTGGTGCCCGTCGTGCAGCAGGTGGTGATCGAAGCCGTAGGTCTTGCGCAGTTCCTCGAACATCTTCGGAACGTAGTTGAGCGCCTTGCGCGTATCCCAGCCAGTGACCGAGGGGAGGGCGGCATCGGCCGGCTCATAATAGAGCTTGCCGCGGCCCACCCCGTAGGCATCCTTGATCCCGGGCACGCCGGTCTGCGCGCGGATCGCCTTGTAGCCCATGTCGATGTAGTGGCCGACGGCTTCGACCGTCTCGGCAATGTCGCTGCCATTGGCATGGCCATAGACCATCACGCCATCGCGGCTGCGCCCGCCGAGCAGATCATAGAGCGGCATTCCGGCCATCTTGGCCTTGATGTCCCATAGCGCCATGTCGACCGCCGCAATCGCGCGCATCGTCACCGGACCGCGCCGCCAGTAGGCCCCGCGATAGAGATACTGCCAGATATCCTCGATCCGGCGCGGGTCCATGCCGATCAGGCAGGGGATCACGTGATCTTCCAGATAGGCCACGACCGCCTTCTCGCGCCCGTTGAGCGTGCCATCGCCGATGCCATAGACGCCCTGGTCGGTTTCGATCTTGAGCGTGACGAAGTTGCGACCCGGGCAGGTCACGATGACGCGGGCTGAGTGAATCTTCATGCGAATCCCCGTGCATTGGGTAGTGGAGCGTGTACAATGCGACTTGACCAAAGTTGCCATACCTGTCAAGAAAATTGGTAATACCAAAAGGAGCTGACATGAGCGAGATCGAAAAAGGCCCGGATCGCCTCTACCAGGACCTTGCCCGCAGCCTGACCGAAGAGCTGGCAAGCGGCGCCTATCCCGTCGGCGCGCGCCTGCCTGCCGAGCGCGAACTCGCGGTGAAGCATGGAGTCAGCCGCCCCACCGTACGCGAGGCGATCATTGCGCTCGAAGTGCAGGGCCTGATCGAGGTGCGCGTCGGTTCGGGCGCCTATGTCCGCCGCCTGCCCGGCAGCGAGGACCTGCCCGGTTTCAACGTCAGTGCGTTCGAGCTGACCGAAGCGCGGCTCCTGTTCGAAGGCGAAGCCGCCGCGCTCGCCGCCACGCAGATCACCGAGGAAGAACTGGCCGAGATCGCGCAGCTGGTCGAGGCGATCGCGCAGGAGAACAACGACCCGCGCGGCAGCGAGAAGGCAGACCGCGCCTTCCATCTCGCCATTGCCAAGGCCACGCGCAACGGCGCGATCCACGATGCCATCGAGCGTCTGTGGGACCTGCGCGCGTCCTCGCCAGAGGCAGCCCTGCTGCATGAAAAGGCGCGCACGGCCAATATAAAGCCGGTCGTCGATGAACACTCGGCGATCCTGCAGGCCCTGCGTTCGCGCGATCCCGTCGCCGCGCGGCAGGCCATGCGCGGCCATCTCAGCCAGGTGATCGACAGCCTGCTCTTCGCCACCGAAGAGCGCCAGATCGAGGAAGCGCGCCGCGCCGCGCAGGCCAAGCGCGACCGCTATGCAAGGGCAACCGCGTGATCCGTAATCTCGAACTTCATCCTGACAGGCTTTTCCCGGCAGACCCGACGGTCCGCGCGCTGGCCCGCGAGCTTTATGGATCGGTCCGCGATCTCCCGATCATCAGCCCGCACGGCCATACCGATCCCGCCTGGTTCGCGAAGAACGAGAGCTTCGGCAATGCCACCGAATTCCTGCTCGTGCCCGACCATTACGTCTTCCGGATGCTCTACTCGCAAGGGGTTGCGCTGAAGGACCTCGGCGTCGGCAACCCGGACGTCGACCCCCGTGCGGCATGGCGGCTACTGGCCGAGCGCTATCATCTGTTTCGCGGCACGCCTTCGCGAATTTGGCTCGACTTCGTGTTTGCCGATACCTTCGCCCTCAAGGTCCAGCTCTCTGCCGAGACGTCGGACCTCTATTTCGACAGCATCACCGAACAGCTGGCCAGCGAGGCCATGCGCCCGCGCGCGCTGTTCGAACGCTATAACATCGAAGTGCTGGCGACGACTGAAAGCCCGCTCGACAGCCTCGAGCAGCACGCCGCCATCTGCGCCAGCGGCTGGCAGGGCCGTGTCATCACCGCCTATCGCCCCGATCCCGTGATCGATCCCGAATACGAGGGCTTCCGCGCCAATATCGACCATTTGTCCGAGCTGACCGGGGAGGATTGCACGACATGGGGCGGCTACCTCGCCGCGCACCGCAAGCGCCGCGCGTTCTTCGCCGCGATGGGCGCGACCAGCACCGATCATGGCCACCCCACCGCGCTCACGGCCAATCTGGGCCGCGGCGAGGCCGAGCGGCTGTTCCAGACGGTGATTTCGGGAGCCTTCACCGAATACGACGCCGAACTGTTCCGCGCCCAGATGCTGACCGAAATGGCCGCGATGAGCATCGATGACGGGCTCGTCATGCAGATCCACCCCGGCGCGCTGCGCAATCACAACGAGGGTCTGTTCAACGCAATGGGCCGAGACATGGGCGCGGACATGCCGACGCGCACCGACTACGTCCACGCGCTCAAGCCCCTGCTCGATTGCTTCGGCAACAATCCCGCGCTCTCGATAATCCTCTTCACGCTCGATGAAAGCGCATATGCCCGCGAACTCGCGCCACTGGCAGGGCATTATCCCTGCCTCAAGCTCGGCCCGGCTTGGTGGTTCCATGACAGCCCGGAAGGGATGCGCCGCTTCCGCCGGATGACGACCGAGACCGCCGGCTTCTACAACACCGTCGGCTTCAACGACGACACGCGCGCGTTCCTCTCGATTCCGGCCCGGCACGACGTTGCTCGGCGGATCGACTGCGGGTTCCTCGCCGAACTCGTTGCCGAACACCGCATCGCAGATTGGGAAGCGGCCGAACTCGCCGCCGATCTCACTTACAATCTCGCCAAGCAGGCCTATCGCCTGTGAGTGATCCCGCACGCCTTTCGCCCGATGTGCTTACACGTCTGCCGGAAACCATCGCGCGTCCGGACTATGACCGCGACGCGCAGGCTGTGGGTATCGTCCACTTCGGGATCGGCGCGTTCCACCGCGCGCACCAGGCCTGGTACACCGACGCCGCAATGCGTCAGGGCGAGCGGGACTGGATGATCCTCGGCGTTTCGCTGAGGTCAGCCGATGTCGCGCAGCAGATGAACCCGCAGGCCGGGCTTTACGGCGTGATCGAACGCAGCGCCAAAGGTGCCAGCGTGCGCATCGTCGGTGCGGTGCGCGGCGTGCTGGTAGCAAAGGACGAGCCTGAAGCCGTGACCGCCGCGCTGGCCGCACCGACCACGAGGATTGTCAGCCTGACCATTACGGAGAAGGGCTATTGCCGCACGGCGACCGGCGATCTCGACCACGCGGCGGCAGACGAAAGCAGCGTGTTTCGCTTTCTCGCGGAGGGTTTGCGGCGGCGCTGCGACGCGGGCCTGTTCGGCCTCACACTGCTCTCGTGCGACAATCTGGCTGAAAACGGGCACCAGCTCGAACGGTTGATGCGCCAGTATCTGTCTCGCCATGATCCCGCATTGCTCGCATGGTTTGCGGATGCCTGCACCTGCCCTTCGACCATGGTGGACCGCATCGTGCCTGCGACCACGCCGGATGACCGCAGCATGGCTGCCAGCATGCTTGGCGGCTTGCGCGACGAAGCCGCCGTTTTCACCGAACCGTTCAGCCAGTGGATCATCGAGGACCGATTTGCCGGGCCGCACCCGGCTTGGGAGGAGGCTGGCGCACGCTTCGTTGGCAATGTTGCGCCCTTCGAAATGGCCAAGCTGCGCATGCTGAACGCCGCGCATTCGCTGCTTGCCTACTGCGGTCTTGCGCGGGGCCATGTCTATGTTCATCAGGCGGTCGCCGATCCGGAGCTGCTTGGCCTCGTGCGCACTCTGCTTATGAGCGAAGCTGCACCTACCATCGCCGCAGAGCCGGGACAGGACCTCGCAGCTTATGCAGAAGATCTGCTGGCGCGTTTCACCAATCCCGCGCTCGAACACCGCCTCGCCCAGATTGCCATGGATGGCAGTCAGAAGCTCCCGCAGCGCTGGCTGGCGACGCTGGCCGAGAACGCCGCACATGGCCGGGAGTGCCCCGCGATCCTGACCGGGCTGGGCGCATGGATCCGGCATCTGCAAGGGCACAATGGACCGGTTTCCGATCCCCTGGCCGCCAGGCTCGGTGAGGCAGCCATTGCCAAGGATCCGGTCGCGGCCTTGTTCGGGCGCGAAGGGCTTCTCGCCAGTGGATGGGTGCCGACCCAGACCGACACCGATTTGGTGCTGCGCAGTCTTCAAAAGACTTCCCTACCGGCGGTCTGACGCCGCAGCAGCTTGATGAATGACAGCCGTTCCGGCCGTCTGCCCAGCCCGGCGGTCACAGCGGACGAGCAGACTCTTGAGCATTTTACTAGTTCTTCCCTCCTCCGGTTTATGCAACATATGTTGTATAAACCGGAGGAGTGGAGCAGGACATGGGCAATCGCGATCGCACGGTCGATGTGGTGGTTGTGGGGCAAGGCATCGCCGGAGCCTGCGCCGCGCTGGAAGCGCACCGGGCCGGTGCCGAGGTCCTCATGCTGGAGCGGGCGGGCGGCGGCGGCGGGGCCAGTGCGCTGTCTGAGGGCATCTTCTATCTCGGCGGGGGCACCCCGGTGCAGCAGGCTTGCGGGTATGACGACACCGCACAGAACCTCTACGATTTCCTGCGCGCCAGTACTTCGCACCCTGACGACGAGGTGGTGCGCACCTTTGCCGAAGGGGCTCGCGAGCATTTCGACTGGCTGGAGCAACAGGGCGTCCCCTTCACCCGCACCGCCTATCCCGGGAAGGCTGTCTCGGTGAGAACGGCCGACTGCCTGCTCACCACCGGCAACGAGAAGGTCTGGCCATACAAGAATGCAGCGCAGCCCGTGCCGCGTGGGCACCAGGCGCGCAGCGACGAGGTCAATGGCGGCCTTTCGGCCATGCGGGCGTTGTTGGCGACCTGCGAGGCCGAGGGTGTCGAAACGATCTGCAACGCCGCGGTGACCGGCCTCGACATCGATGAAACCGGCCGCGTGGTGGGCGTGACGGCGACCATCGATGGCACTCAGCAGCGGATTGGTGCGCGCCATGGGGTGGTGATTGCCACGGGCAGTTTCACCAACAATGCCGCGCTCGTGCAGAAGTGGCTCCCGCTGCTGAGCGAAACGTCCTCGCCGCTCGGCGTGCCGTCGAACGACGGGGCCGGTCTGGGGCTGGCGCAGCCGGCCGGCGCAGCCCTCGCCGCGATGGACGGGGTTATCGCGACTGCGTCGATCTACCCGCCCGAGAACCTGATCAAGGGTATCGTGGTCAACGCGAACGGCGAGCGCTTCGTGGCGGAAGACAGCTATCACGGCCGGCTCGCCGGCTTCATCATGGAGCAGCCGGGCCAGAAGGCCTACCTCATCGTCGACAGCGAGATCTTTGCCTACCCTGAGACTGAAGGCGCGAGGCACGTGCTGATCGACGGCTACGAGACGGTCGCCGAGATGGAAAGTGGACTCGGCCTCCCCAAGGGCGCGCTCGAGGCCACGCTCGACGAATACAATCGTGACGCGGCTGAGGGTGAGGATACCCGCTTCCACAAGCAGCCGCCCTGGCTCAAGCCGCTCGATCAGGCGCCTTTTGCCGCTTTCGACATCTCGTTCGACCGCTCGATCTACCACTACATCACGCTCGGCGGGATCGAGACAGATGCGCGGGCGCGGGTGCTCGATCCTTCGGGCAAGCCGATTGCAGGCCTCTACGCAGCTGGTGCCTGTACCGCGCACATCCCCCGCAATGGCAAGGAATATGCAAGCGGTCTCAGTCTGGGGCCGGGTTCGTTCTTTGGCCGCGTCGCGGGGCGCGAGGCGGCGGCGGGCAAAGGCGCGGCTCTGTGAACGCCGTCATGGAGCAGGTCCCGGCGGACCACTATGACTTTATCGTCGTGGGCAGCGGCGCTGCGGGGCTGGTCGGTGCGATTTCCGCCCGCCTTGCCGGACTGCGCCCACTGATCATCGAGAAGTCCGACCGCTGGGGCGGGACGACCGCGCTGTCTGGCGGGGTGCTGTGGATCCCCGCCAACGACGCCATGGCGGCGGAACGTGTCGACGATCCGTTGGAGCGGGCGCGCACCTATCTGGCCGGCCTGCTCGGTCCCGATGCGAACCAACGCGAGCGCGCCAAGGCCGAGGCGTTTCTCGAGCATGCGCCTGCGATGGCGCGGATGCTGGCGGGACAAGGCCTGCAATGGGTCAGGAACCGCGATCACCCCGATTACTATCCCGAAGTGGACGGCGCGGGCTACGGGCGCACGCTGGAAGCGGCACCGATCGATGGGCATCGGCTCGGCGACCGCCTCGCCACCTTGCGCGCCGTGGAGCTCGATGTCCCGGCACTGACCAGCGATCAGTTCGGCCCGGCGGTCCTCACCAAGACCGGCATCCGCCCCGCGATGGTGGGGGCGAGCATCATGCTGCGCCATTACCGCGACAAGCTGATCGGACGCAAACCGCTGGGTTCCGGGCGCGGGCTGATCGCCTCGCTGATGCTGATCGTCGACCGGCTCGGCATTCCGGTCCGGTTGTCCACCGCGCTGGTCGAGCTGACCACGCAGCACGGCGCCGTCTCGGGGGTCGTGGTGGAACAGAATGGCGCGCGTGAGGCACTGCCCGCACCGGCAGGTGTGCTGCTCGCGGCGGGCGGTTTCGCGCAGAACCCGGCGTTGCGACGCGAATTGCAGGGCTTCGCGGCGACCTGGACCAATGCTGCGCCCGGCGATCAGGGCGACGCCTTTACCGCGGCGCGCGGGATCGGCGCCGATACCGAGCTGCTCGACGATTGCTGGTGGATGCCGACACTGGAACTGGGGCCGGGGCGCCATGCGCTCGCGCTCGGCCTGCGCGCCTTGCCCGGCAGCATCGTCGTCGACCACCACGGCAAGCGCTACATGAACGAGGCCCGGTCCTACATGGCGACGGGCCGGATCATGCGCGAGCATGGCGCGGCAGAGCATCGCCACTGGCTGATCATGGACGAGCGTTTCCTTTCGCGGCACATCTTCCCGGATATCTCACCGCGCGGTGCGCGCGCGGCGATGATGGCGAACGGCACGCTCAAACGAGGCGAAACCATCGCCGAACTGGCGGCGGCGTGCGGCCTCGATCCCGCCACACTTTCCGCCACGGTGGAGCGTTTCAACGGGTTTGCCCGTAAGGGCGTGGATGCCGATTTCCAACGGGGTGCGACGGCATACGACTGCTATTGGGCCGATCCCGCGCACCGACCCAACCCCAGCCTTGGCCTGATCGAGCGCCCGCCGTTCTGGGCCGCTGTGCTGCGTCCGGGCGATCTCGGCACCAATGGCGGGGTCAAGACCGATGCGGCGGGCAGAGTGCTCGACAGCGCGGAGCGGCCGATCGAGGGGCTCTATGCAGCCGGCAACGGCAGCGGCTCGCCCTTCCGCCGGAGCTATCCCGGGGCGGGGGCGACCATCGGCGCTGCTGCGACCTATGGCTATATCGCCGCGCGCCACGCCGCCCGGCGCCGGGTCAATATCCCGACGGACTGAACAGGCGTTCTCGCAAAAGGAGCGGTACGATGCAGTTGACCGACACGGCACGGGATATCACCGGGGGCGACCGCGTCGGCGCGGCGGCGCGGGCCACGCTTGAACGGCACGCCGAAGCGCTGCTGCGGCACACGGCGGAAGGCAGCTTCCCGCTCGCCCCTGAAGTGATGACACTCGGCGCGGCGCAATACACCAGCCCCGAGCGCTTCGCTGCCGAGAAGCGGCGCATCTTCCAGCGTGTGCCGCTGGTGCTCGCCGCCTCCTGCGAGATCCCCGAGGCGGGCGACTACAAGACGCTGGAAGTCGCGGGCATTCCGTTGCTTCTGGTGCGCGACCGCCACGGCAAGGCCCATGCGCTGCTCAATGCCTGCACCCATCGCGGCGCGGCGGTCGCGAGCGGATGCGGCACGGCGGCGCGCTTCACCTGTCCCTATCACGGCTGGTCCTTCGCGCAGGACGGCGCGCTGCTCGGCATTGCCAGCGCCGACGATTTCGGCCGCATCGACAAGGCCACGCTGGCCATGAAGCGCTTTCCTCTCGCCGAGCGCGCCGGGCTGATCTGGGCGATCCTCGATCCGGAAAGCCCCCACGATCCGGCGGCGATGCTCTTCGGGATCGACGATCTGATCGCCGACTTCGGCTTTGCCGACTGGACGCTGGTCGAACGCCGCATCCTGCCCGGCCAGAACTGGAAGCTCGCCTTCGACGCGCACCTCGAGTTCTACCACGTGCCGGTGCTGCACCGCGAGACCTTCGGGCCGGACCGCTCGAACCGCGCCTTCTATTTTGCGCAAGGGCCGCACCAGCGCGTGATCGCGCCGCAAGGCCGTCCCGGCGCTTCTGTGCCCGACAATCTCTATGCTCTCGGCCGTCTGCCCGCGGGCGATGAACCGCTCGATCCGCTGCTGATGGGCGAGTGGATCCTCTTCCCCGGCACCTCGATCAACACCTTCTACGTGGCGGGCATCCGCTGCGTGCTGCTGTCGATCGTCGCGCCGGGCGCCGAAGTCGGCACGTCGACCACCACGCAGACTTTTCTTGCGGAACGCGCCCCCGATGAGGCCGCGCGGACCGCGATGCGCGAACTGGCGGCTTTTCTCGCCCATGTCGTGGGTGACGAGGACCTGCCGACCTCTACCTTCCAGCAGAAGGTGATGGGGACGGGTCTCCTCGGCGAAGTGCGCTTCGGTCGCAACGAACACGGCTTGCAGCACTTCCACACCTGGCTAGACCGGGTCATCGCGGTCGAAGATGCCGCATTGATGGACCTGTTATGCCCGCCGTGATCGACCATGATGCCCGCCGCACCGCCCTCGCCGAAATCGCTGCCGACCTTGTCGCGACCGGGGGCGCGGAAGCAGCGACCGTGCGCGCGGTGGCGGCGGCGGCCGGGTTCAGCACCAAGGCCGTGACGCATTACTTCCCCGACAAGCGCGCCCTGATGCTGCTGACCTATCGCCACGCCGCCCTGACGTCGCAGGCGCGCACCGATGCCTCCCAGCCTGAGGATCGCGGCGACCTTGCCGCGCTCTTCCACGCCCTGCTGCCGACTGACCGCAAGGTTGAGCGCGACTGGCGGGTGTGGTTCTCGTTCTGGGGCCTTGCCATCGCCGATCCCGAATTCGCCGCCGAACAGCGCGAGCGCATGCGCGGTTTCGTGCTGCAGATCGAGGCCGTCATTGCCGCCGACCCGGCCTTCGCGCATCGCACCGCTGCCGATCGTCCGGCCATCGCGGGCGCGCTCTTTGCGGCACTCGTCGGGATCGTCACCCAGGCGATCTTCGACCCCGACAGCTGGCCGCCCTCTCGCCAGACCGAAGCCGTCGACGCGGCAATTGCACTGCAACGCAGCCCATAGGGCCTGCCGGGTCACACCGGTCAGGCGAGCTGCGTGAGCCCGAACAGGGATGCTGCGGTTCCCAGCGGCAGTTTCTTGATCCGCGCCACCAGTGCTTCCTCGTCATCGCCGATGTTGTTCGCCGTCGGGGAATCCGCCTTGGGGGCGGGGCGGGCAACGCGGACAACATCGTCGCCGATCATGCGCAGCGACAGGCTGCGCCGGGTCGACCCGGCGGGCGTGGCGCCACCGCCATGCAGGCAGCTGGGGTGAAAGATCAGCACATCGCCGCGTTTCATCGCGCACGTCACGATATCCCAGCGCGCCCGGTCGGCTTCGACATCGGGCAGGCGGGGCATGGCGGCCTCGTCATAGACCGGAAGCGTATCGTCGTTCGGGTCGAAGAACGAGCCGTTGTAGAGCGTCTCGCGGTGCGAACCGCGCACCACTTCGAGCGCGAAATCTTCCGGGATGTCCTGCAGCGGTATCCAGAACACCACGAATTTGCTGCCGTCGATCGGATGATAGGGCGTATCCTGATGCCAGGGCGTGCGGCGCACCGGCTTGTCTGCCTCGGCCTGCTTGAAGAATAGCTGATCGTGGAAGTACCAGACGCCGCCGCTGCCGAACACATCGCGCGCGATCGTTGTGACCGGCGTATTGCCGAACATCGCCTGAAAGGCCGGCTTGTTGCTGGAGTCTTCCACGGACTGGATGAATGTGCCGCCGCTTTCGGCGTAAAGGTGCTGCGCAAGCGGGCTCGGGTTGTCGAAATTCCCCTGCCATGCCGCCTCGATCAAGGCCATGTCCTTGTCCGAGAACGCGTTCTCGACGATCAGGACCCCGTCGCGAAAGAACCGCTCTGCAAATCCGGACCTTTCGCCGAGGTTCGTCCGGACTTCCGCAACATCCGCCATGTGAATTCTCCAGTCTCGCAGGATTGTCCGGACAAGTGCGGCAGCCACGAGGCACCCGCCGCACGTGTCCGTTGTCCTGATCAGTGCTTCTTGTGAACTTGCGTGACCGATTCCGGCATCGGCAGCTGCGGCGCTTCGTAGAACCGGCTGATCTGCCAGCCCGCGTCCGATTTGCGCAGATCAAGGTCGTAGTAGACGTAGACCTGGATTTCGATCCCGGCCTTCGAGCGGCCCATTCCGGTCACGTAGGCAAAGATCCGCGCCTCATCGCCATCCAGCTCCGCCACGCGGAAGTTGGTGAGGATATGCATATGATGCGACATGTCCGCGAAGACCTGCGCATAGAAGCCGCGGATCTGCTCATGTCCTTCGAAGCGCGGCAGGTCGAGGCCGGTCAGATCCAGCACGGCGTCGGGTGTGAAGTTGGACATCATGAAGTCCAGGTCATCAAGCTTGTCGATGGCGACGCAGTACTTGACCACCGCCTCTTCCAGCGCGTTCTTCTCGAGCAGGTATCCTATGCCGTCAGTCATCTCGCTCATCCCAATCGCACGGTGAAATCCGCAGGTTCTGTGCATGCAGATCGGCGGCGACGCGCAGGCCGGGAGCCTTCCCGCGTCCGGCGTACCCTGCCATGGGTGGCGATCATGCAGGCTTGTTATACAACAACCGTACATAAAAAGCGCAGGCCGGCTACCTCGCCTTTTGATCAGGTCGGTCCGATCAGACGCCGCAGATGCCCTCAGCTGAGGGCAAAAGTGCTTTGCAGAAGGCTGCGCAGCAGCGCCTTTTGCCGCTCGGGCGGCCATTCGGCCCGATGCTGGGAGACAAGGCTGGCGATCCCGTTCACGAAGATCTGGATTTGTGTTGCGGCGGACGCGCTGTCGATGGCATTGGCGAGCTGCCCTGCCGCCTGCGCCTGTTCGATCAGCCGCACGAACAGGCTGTGGGCATTGCTCGTGCCTTCGCGCCACTCGCGCGTCACATCGGGTTCGGCCGGGGTCATGCCCCAGAACGCGAACCAGGTGTGCCAGTCCCGCCAGCGCTCCTCGGTGAGCGGGAGCAACTGCTCCAGTGTCTCGACAAGGGGACGCTTGTCGATGATGGCCGCCTCGATCAGCGCTTCGACCTTGAGGCGGGCCTGCTGGTGGGTGAACACCAGCATGTCCAGCTTGCTGCTGAAATAGTGCGAGACGACCGTGGTGCTGTATCCCACCCGGGACGCTATCTCGCGGATGGTGACGGCCTGAACGCCCCGTTCGTAGACCAGATCATCGACCACGCGGGCAATGAGGATCCGCCGCTCGTCGTGGTCGACTACCCGCGGCATCGAATATCACGCAAGAGAGCAGGCGGGCACATGCCGCTGGAATAGACTGCCTCTGCGCGGTCCGGCAATCCCGGCAACTCTAAAGAGAGATATACCCGAGCTGGGCAGCCTTGAACACGCACTGGCTCCGGTTGACCGCGTCGAGCTTGGTCGAGGCGTTGTAGATATGGAACCGCACTGTCGCCCGGCTCCTGTTCATGATCATGCCGATCTCGATATCCGTCTTGCCGATGGCGGCCCAGCGCAGGCATTCGACTTCGCGCTTCGACAGGCGGGTCCCGGGGGGCAAGGCCTGGACCGAGCCCATCACGTGGACATAGCTGCTGATGAATGTCCGGGCATAGAGACCGAGCGCATCGCCATGCTCGACGAAAGTATCCTGCAGGTCGGTCCGCGCGGGATCGAGCGAGTTGAAACTGACAGCGCCGATCTGGCCAAAGGGGAGGTGGACCGGCACGACGATCGCGGCCGGGGTCATCGCGCGCGCCTCGAAATTGGCAAGATCGATCGCGGCGAGATAGTGATTGGGCTGGCGGGTGCGGAAACCCCCGGCATTGACCCAGAACGGCTCGCTTTCATAGCGGCAGGCTGCCGTCAGCGGCGAGTCCAGCGCGATACGGCAATTGCGCCACCATGCATCGCGCTGCGTCCAGCCGAACACGTCGCGGGCCAGGATATTGCCGTCCGCGTCGATCGGCGTGCGCTTGTCCGCGATGTTGTGGGCAGGCGCGGCGCGCAGGTCCAGCGCCAGGGCAAGCGCGTTGAGGGCTTCCGCGGCGCGCCGCACATCCTGCGCGCAACCGATGCGGACGCTGTCGAGCGGGATGGCCGGGACCTTGCCGCGGCGCGCGTCCAGCCCGGTCGGCTCGCCCTGCCGGGCCGAGCCTCGCGCAAGCGGATCGCCGCCGCGCGGCGCGCTGGCCGAACGGGCGGGCAGGGTGGTGGTGCCCTTCAGCGAGATCATGTCATCCTCCTCCTTCGTCACGCCCGTTTGCCGGGTCGGATCCCTGTCAGCGCCGGCCTTCGAGGTAGTCGTTGAGCACTTCATGGAAGCGGTGGACGCGGGTTTCCTGCCCTGCGAGATAGGCCTTGTCGAAGCCCAGCGAATGCAGGCCCTGCTGCTGGCTGACCGCCACTTCGAGGTCCTGGATCAGGAAATCGCCCTGCTTGATCTCGGCCTGATAGGCCGCGAACTCGCCGGTCTGGTGCTCGGCATCGGCCCAGGGCCGCATGCCGTATAGCGTCGGGATCTTCTGACCCTTCACCTCAGGCGAGAGATACCAGTAGTCGAAGGTCGACCAGTTGGGGTCTTCCAAATCGGGCTCGGTGCGGAACACGTGGAGGCCTTCCGGCGTTCCCGTCAGCGTCAGGTTCGGGAAGCAGGTGTGGTGGAACTGGTCGGTAAGCTCCGCATCGCTCAGCTTGTCGAAGTGCGCGTAGCCCCGCGCCGGCCCCAGCTTGCGCCGCGCCTGCTGGAGCGCAATGCGGCCCTCCTGCGCGCGGCCTTCGAACGCAGCGGGATCAAGGCCCCATTCCTTCAGCACGTCGGCCCACAGCGGCTTGACCGCTTGCGCATCGGGATAGCGGCTGGAAGGCTGCAGCTTCTCGATCATGCGGTTGTGCCCGCTGGGGTACATCTCGAACACGGTGGTCGAGTAGTGATCGTCGATCATGCCTTCGAACTGCGGGTGCACCGCCGGGATGTGGTAGGCCTCGTTGAAGTTGTCCGAGGCGAACTTCCAGTTGGTGTTGACGCGCAAGGTGCGCCACACGACCCGCTTCCACTCGGCCAGATCGCGGTTAGCCAGCAGCGTCGGGATCGGATGCAGGTATTCGAGCAGCGGCACTGCATTGGGATCGAAGCTGTAGAAGATGAAGCCGCCCCAGGTCTCGCAGGGCACTTCCTTCAGCCGCAGCTTGCCGCAGGGCGACCCTTCGGCAAAGTCCTCCTCGTCCTGCACCCAGTCGAGCGCGCCGTCGATGGCCCACTTCCAGCCGTGGTAAGGGCAGGTGAAGTGCGCATTCACGCCGCCTTCCGCGGTGCCGACGAGCCGGTTGCCACGGTGGCGGCAGACATTGTGGAAAGCGCGGATCGAGCCGTCGTTCTGGCGGACCATGATCACCGACTGGCGCAGGAAGTTGTGCGTGATGAAGTCGCCGGCTTCCTCCAGCTGCGAAACGCGCCCGCCAAGGTGCCAGACGCGGGTCCACATCTTCTCCCACTCGGCCTGGGCAAACGCCTTCGAAGTATAGCGCTCGCCGGTGATCGCATCGCCGCGTGCGCGCGGAAATTCCGCATCCGGGCTGGTCGGATAGTTCGCGGCAGGATCGGGAATGGTGATGTAGTCGGCCATCGGGGCTCTCCGGCTTACTGGGCGTTTTCGAGCGTGCCGCTGAGCGGCATGAGGAAATCCATCGTGTAGCGCTTCGCCTTCCAGCCGCCTGCCGTGCGCACAACGTCAAAGTAATAGCGCCCGTTGACGGTCACCCCGCGCCCGTCCTTGCCCACGCCCATGCCGATCACGTAGGCGCGGATCGAGGCGGTATCCCCGGCATAGGCGGTGATCGCGAAGTTCGTCAGGTAGTGGGCGTGGTGCGCCATGTTGGCGAAGACATTGGTGAAGAAGGCGCGGATACCCTCGTGCCCGTTCATCGGGGCAAGGCCAATGCCGGAAAGGTCGAACACCGCATCTTCCACGAAAACGTCCAGCACGCCTTCGATATTGCCGATGTGATCGACGGCGTTGGCATAGGCGACCAGCACATCCTGAATGGCGAGGCGGTCTTCGACGGGGCAGGTCACGGACATGGGCGTTCTTTCCGGTGTGAGAGCGGTGTCAGGCGGGGAAGAGGGGGCGGATCGGATCGGTCACGCCGTCCCAGTCCCGCGCGCCCTCGGCGATGCGGGTGAAGGCGGCGGTCTGGTTCTCGTCCTGCTCGACGATCTCCATCATGCAGCCGAGCGCCGGGGACGTGTCGATGTAGCAGAAGCGCATCTCGCCGAACTGGCCCTCGACCGCGACCGCGAAGCCCTGATCCTTGTAGCGCTGGCACACCGCGTCGTAGTCGTCGGTGTAGATGCAGAAGTGGTGGAAACCTTCCTGGCCCTTGGGCACGGTGTCGCGGTAGGCGCTGGGGTTGTCGCAGTGCTGCTGGATCAGCTCGACCTGCACGCCGCCCGACTGGGCAATCGCCACGCTGAAATCGAGCCCGTCGACCAGCGCGCCGCGATAGCGGGCCTCATTGAGCTGGATGTGCGGAACAAGGAAGAACGGGCCGATCCCGGTCGCCGCAACCCATGCGAGGGCGGCCTTCTCGACATCCTCGACGATGAAGGCGGCCTGCATCAGGTGGGGGCCAACCTGGCCGGGCGTGACGGACATGGGGAGCATCGGCGGGATCCTCAAACGGGCCAGTTGCGGGTCTGGCTGAAATCGGCGCCGCCGCGGGCGCCCAGCGGGAGGGCGTTGTCCTTGAGGAACTGGTCGGCCGCCGGCGTGCTCTTGGCCCAGTCGATCAGTTCGCGGCGGCGGGTGATGCGCCAGTCGCCATCCCGGCAGGAATATTCGTCGATGTAGCGGCCTGCCACGAGGAGGTCGGTTGGGACGCCCTCCTCCTGCAGGCGGTGCCAGGCGAAGAAGTAGACTTCGCCCGAGGCCACTTCGCCGTTCACCGAAAGCTGGACCTGCCCGATGATGTGCTGGCTGCCCTCGATATCGCCGAGGAAGCCTTGCGCGAAGGCGACGAATTCGTCCGGTCCGCCGATCATCAGCCCGCAGTCGACCCAGGCGTCATCGTGGAACGCGCTGCGGTGAAGCACTGGATCGAGCCGGTCCTGCCCGCGCATGTAGCGGCACAGGCAATCGTTGATGTCGCGCCGCGCAGCGAGGTCGCGCACTTCCGCTTCGAGATCGAACGCCATGGCCGTCACTCCGCCGCAAGGTACTTGTCGATCACCATCTGGAAGTGGCGGATGCGCACTTCCTGATAGTTGCCGAGCTGCTGCACGCCGGTCGCACTGGCGCGGAAACCCTGCTGCTGGGCGCGCAGGTTGTCGGTGTCCTGATCGTAGACGTGGCCCATCGCCGCATCGAAGCCGGGCGCCGAGGCGTAGCTCTCGCGTTCGGCCACGTGATAGGGCTCAGGCGGTTCGGGCGCGCGGCCATCGGCCGGGTTGGGGCGCAGGAACAGGATCTCGAACAGCGTGCGTTCAGGATCGCTGCCGATCGGGCGGAAGCGATAGGCCATGGGCAGCGACAGGCCGGGGAACAGCACCATGTTGGGGAACACATGGTACTCGATGGTGTCGATCATCTCGCTGTCGGAAACGGCGGAGAGATCAGCGCCATATTGCGCGCCGAACACGCCGCGCAGGTGCCTTGCCATCACGGTGCGTGCGGTCTCGCCGGGCGGGACTGTCAGGGTATCGCCGCGTGAGTCTCTATCGCCGAGAATCATCGTGGCGAGCAGTTCCTCCTCGCTGAGCGGATGGGCGAGGTGCGGGGAGTTGACCCCGCTTGCCGCATAGAAGCGCGTCACGTGGTCCGAATGGCAATCATACTGCACGTTGGCGTCGCCCACGCCCTTGAGCAGCTGCGGGTGCGTCTCGAGCACGTGGTAGGATTCGAGGAAGGCTTCCTGCGCCGTCTTCCAGTTGCAGGGCAGTTCCTTGGCGACATGGACCGCGACGTGGCGGTTCGCGATGTCCCAGTCCTTGAAATGCTCGGGCAGGGGGGCGAGGAATTCCTCGAGGCTCGGCCCTTCCGGCGACGGATTGATGAACACGAACCCGCCCCAGTGGCCCACGCGCACTTCGGGAAGGCGCGTCTTTTCAGGGTCGATGTGCGCGAAATCCCACGCGCACGGCACCGCCTTCAGCGCGCCGTCGTTGCTCCAGGTCCAGCCGTGGTAGGGGCAGCGCAGGTCGTTGCCCGAACCGATACCCTCGCCGCGCTTGAACTTGGTCGAGCGGTGGAGGCACGAATTGACGAAGCCCTTCACGCTGCCGTCTTGCTGCCGGACGACGACGTAGGAGAGATGCGCGACTTCGTAGGTGTAGAAGTCGCCCGGCTCGGGGATGTGATCCTCGCGGCAGACCCATTGCCAGGTGCGTTTCCAGATCTTCTCGATCTCGGCCTTGAAGATGTCGGCGTCGAAGTAGCGGTCGACGGCGATGGGGGCAGTGCCGAGATCGACCGGCTGTTCGAACGTGAGGACCGGCGGCGGCGGGATCAGGTCTGCGGCAACGATCTGCTGCACGCTGGGCGCATCGGGACAGCGCGGCGCGCCGGAGGCGTCCGGCAGGCCGTGCTCGCGGATCATCTCGAGCATTGGTGAAGTCTCCCGCTGGGCCGTCTTTTTAAAAACCGGCAATTCTGCCTGTTTTATGTTCCATCGCCTGAGTCGCCTCAACCTAGTGGAAGTGATAGGGGCAGGCCGGTGTCAGCTCCCGGTGTCAGCTCCCGGTGTCAGCTCCCGGTGTCAGCTCATGGTCTCGCCGTTGTCTATCGTGATCGTCGTGCCGGTGATGTGACGGCCATCGTCGCAGGCGAGATAGAGAACCATATTGGCGATGTCGATTGGCTGGCCCATGCCATGATTATGGGCCTGATCGAGCCCGGCATGATCCTCGGGCAGTTCCGCCAGGGCCTGCGCGGTCATCGGCGTGACGATCCCGCCGGGGGCGATGGCATTCACGCGGATGCGCGACTTCTGTTCCTGGCAATGCACCGCGATCGAACGGGTCATGCCGATGATCCCGGCCTTGGCGGCGGTATAGCCGGGGATCGCGCTGATCCCCTTGAGCCCGGCGACCGAGGCCATGTTGATGATCGAACCCTTGCCATCGCGGCTCATCACCGGGATCGCCGCGCGGCAACCGAGGAACGTGCCGCCAAGCATGACGTCGATCTGCAGGCGGAATTCCTCGTAGGACATCGTCTCGACATCGGCGAAGCGGACGAGGCCGGCGTTGTTGACCAGCGTATCGAGCCGGCCGAACCGCGAGACGGTCTCCGCCACGATTTCGGTCCAGCGCGCCTGGTCCCGGACATCCTGCCGCAGGAAGATGGCGCCCGGGATCTCGGCCGCCACGGCCTCACCCAGCTCTGCATTCATGTCAGTTATAACCACTTTGGCACCTTCACGTGCCAGCACGCGTGCGTCTTCCGCGCCGAGGCCCGAAGCACCGCCCGTGATCAGCGCGACGCGCCCTGCCATCTTTCCCCTGGCTATCTCGCCCATGTCGATCCTTTCAAGAGTGGTTGCCGTCCAGCGATGCCCAGTGGGCGTAGACGGGGTCGGCCTTGCCGAAGCATCCCCAGTTTTCGAGCGCGGCATAGAAGCCGCCGCGCTCGAGCGTTGTGGGATGCGATGTGTTCCAGTCGCAGACAAACGTGCGGCTGCGGATCAGCCACTTGCAGCCGCGCTTCACATAGCGGTCGACGTACCTGCCACCGGTGGTCACGTCGCGCCCGTCCATGACCATGTGGGCAATAGCATAGTGCTCGCCGAGTGCCTCATTGCCGTGCACTTCGATCCATTCGTTGGCGACCGAGTGGAAGCACATGGTGAGCGCCCCCTCGACGAAGTCGCAGATGTTGCGCGCGAATTCGGCTCCGCTGGCATTGACGGCGCCGCTGACGACGACCGAATCCTCGCTAAAGATCGACGCGAGCAATGCGCGGTCCGCACGGTCGACGCCGCGCGCATAGGCCATGCACAGATCGTGGAGTTCGGCGCGTGCAAGAGCATCGGCGAGCGCCGCGTCGGTCGGTTCGGTCATGGCAGGGGCTCCCTTGGACGAGGCGGCGATTTCGGCAGCGTGATAGGCCAGCAGCGCGCGGCCCGGGTCGGCCGCCTGCTTGCCGCCCTGCGGGACGTAGTGCGCCAGATCGAGGCTTCCATCGCCGCGCATCGCGGTATTCGGCCGATTGGTATTGCCCTCGATCACATAGCGGCGGTGGGTGAGGCGCCATCCGCCATCGCGCAGCGCCAGCGTGTCTAGATAGCGGCCCAGCACCATCCGCTGGATCCCGGCATCCTCGACATGGGCGATCACATAGGATTCGGCGATGGCGGCATCGCCGGAAGCCCTGATCCAGCTGTTGGAGGTGCGGTGGGTGCTCGGGGGCGCGGCCTTCTGTGCCTCGCCGAGGATGGCGACAAGGGCCTCGGCGGGGCCCGCGAAGGAGCCGTAATCGACCGTGGCATCCGGATGATAGGCTGTGCCGAGCAGGGCAGCATCGCCCCGATCCACGCCGCGGCTGTGGCGCGCCAAAGCGTTCAGGATGCCGTGACGCGCGGCAAGATCATGCGGGGAGAGCATGACTGTTCCCTCGGAAAAGGGCCCCGGCTGGCCTGCGGCTTCGCGGCCGGCCAACCGGAGCAGGGAGGAGGGCTTGCTAGAACTTGTAGCCGGCGCTTACACCGAACTGGCGCGGCGGCGCGTAGCCGACGATTCCCGTGTAACCGGGGGAATCGTAGACCGTGGAGATGTAGCGCTTGTCGAGGAGGTTCTTGCCCCACAGCCCGATCGAGTAGCGCTCGTCCGGTCCATAGAAGGTGAGCAGCGCGTCGAGGTAGTACGTCGGCTGCACCGTCGAGCGCGGCGTATCGGTGATGGCGGTGTAGAACTTCTTCGCGGTGTAGAGCCAGCTCACATCGGCCACGATCCGTGATCCGCCGGAAAGCTTGTAGGTGTAGTTGGCGCCAAGGGTCGAAGCCCAGCGCGGCGCGTTCTGCAGATCATAGCCCTTGAGCTGCGTATAGGTCGCGCTCACCGGATCGAAATAGAGGAAATCCTTGTACTTTGCGTCAAGGAAGGCAAGCGAGCCGCGCAAGGTCAGCCCCTCCACCGGAACGGCCTGGGCTTCGAGTTCAAAGCCGCGAATGCGCGATGCGGCGGCATTGAGGATGCGGTTGCCCTGCACCTTGGTCTGCGGATCGTAATAGATCTGGGCAACCTGCATGTCGCGATAGCTGGTGGTGAAGGCGGCCAGGTTGATGCGCAGGTGACGGTCGAGGAAGTCCGCCTTGAGCCCCACTTCGAACGTATCGACCTTCTCGGGATTGTAGGGTGTGTCGCCGTCCGAGGGTACCCCGATGCGGCCGGTGAAGCCGCCGGATTTGAAGCCGCGCGCCCAGTTGGCATAGATCAGCTGGTTGCGGCCAAGCTCGTAGTCGAGCCCCACCTTCCAGCCGACGTTGTTCCAGCTCTTCCGGCCGCCCACGTCGATGTCATGCGGGTTGCTCCGCAGGTCCCGGCCTTTCTGGACCACGACGCCGCCGACCGCGATTTCGGGGATGACGGCAAAGTCGTCCGAGGTCAGCGCAGGTGCATTGACGCCATAATCGAGCGTGGAGCGCGCGTTGATCCGGTCATGCGTATAGCGCAGGCCCGCCGAGAACTTCAGCCCTTCCGCCAGCTTCGTGTAGGTTTGCAGGAAGGCCGAGAAGGATTCGGTCGTCTGCGCCTGGGTGTTGAACTGGACGAGCCCCGGCAGCGCGAAATCCAGATGGTACATCTGGTAGTGGTTGTAGTTGGTCTTGAGGTAGAACATGCCCGCAACAGCGTTGAAGCTGTCCCCCACGTTGAAGGCGCTGCGCAGTTCCTGGCTGAATTGCCAGCCATTCGTGCGGCGCCGGGTGGCGTTGTTGGTCTTCGCGGTGCCGTCCTGATCGGTGTACTCGAACAAGGTGAAGTTCTTGTAGCCGGTTATCGCGGTGAGGTTCCCCAGCGGGGTGTTGTCATACTGGATCGTGGCGATGCCGAAGCGCGTCGTCATGTCGGACTTGTCCGGCACTTCGTTGTTGCCGGAGAAGTACTTGTCGGGGGCGACGCAGGGCTGCCCGGCCACTGCGCAGGGGCTCCGGTACATCGGCAGCACGGCGCCGTTCCAGAAAGTTCCCTCGGGCACATAGTTCGCCTCGCCCGGCAACCCGCCATTGACGACGACAGGCGCGCCGTTGCGGGCGGCGACATATTCGCCCTGCAGCGTTATCCTGAGATCCGGATTGGGCGTGAACAGCAGCTGACCGCGCACCGCATTGACGTTCTTGCGGCCCATGTCCTCGCCGTTCCAGACGTTCGTCACCCAGCCCTTGCGCTCGGTGTGGATGCCCGAGACCTTGAGGCTGAGCTTGTCCTTGACCAGCGGCGCCTCGATCGAGCCGTTCACGTCGAAGCGGTGCCAGTTGCCGTAGGTCGCGCGGATGTTGCCGCCGAACTCGCCGGTGGGCTGGTTGGTGACGACGTTGACGACGCCGCCGGTGGTGTTCGCGCCGAACAGCGTGCCCTGCGGTCCGCGCAGGATCTCGACGCGGCCGGTGTCATAGGTATCGAGCAGCGCGCCCATCGAGAAGAATTGCGGCACGCCGTCGACCACGATCGAGACGGTATTGCCGGCATAGGGGTCGGGCTCGATCACGCCGATGCCGCGGATCGTGAAGACCGCGTTGTTCGGGGTGTTGGCGAAGTTGTCGATCTGGACGTTGGGCACGGTGCCCTGCAGCGCCTGCAGCGTGGTCACGTTGTAGGCTGCCAGAGTCTCCCCGCCGACGGCCGCGATGGAGATCGGCACGGACTGGATCTTTTCAGCCTTCTTCTGCGCGGTCACGACGATCTCGGCGATGCCGCTGTCGCCTTCGCCACCGGCTGCCGCTTCCTGCGCCAGTGCGGGCGCGCTGCCCAGCGCCAGCAGCGACAGGCCGGCGAGCAGGCGCGCGGTTGATTGTGCTTTCATGGATCCTTCTCCCCTCACGCCAGTGTGCCTGGCTGCTCACATGACAGGCTGGAAACCGGTCGCTCTGGGCGTATCCGTTATTAACCGGCGCTGTTGCCTGTTTTATGACCTATGTTCTGCCTGGCCGAACCTGAAACTTTGGACAGGGGGATTGGTGCTTGATGGAGGCCATAATCCACGCGATTGTGCCAATCGGCTGCGCAATGGAGAGGTGGCGGAGAACACGTGACCGGATCGACGATGAAGAATCGCATGCTCGATGCGATGTTGCCGAGCGGACAAGGCAAGGAGCCTGCGCGCTGGCAGCAGCAGAAGAGCGCGCGAACGCGGTTGCGGCTGATCGAGGCGGCGATCGACTGCCTGGTCGAGGGGGGATATTCGCGGCTCACGACACAGGCGGTCGCGGAGCGGACCAAGGCATCGCGCGGTTCGATTCACCATCACTTTCCCACTCGGGTCGATCTTGTCGCTGCTGTCGTCGAACACGTGTTCTACGAACGCATGCGCTTGTTTCTCGATGATTATCTCGCGGCCATTGCCGGTGGCTCCGAAGCCGATGTCGTCACGGTCGCGGCCGCCGCACACTGGCGCAGCGTGCAGACGCGCCAATATGCGGCCTATCTCGAACTGGCCGTCGCGGCGCGTACGGACCGCGAGCTCGATGCCTTCTTCGCTCCGGCGGTGCGCCGCTATGACGAAGTGTGGACAGGCGAGATGATCGAATCCTTCCCACAGTGGCGCGACCGCTGGGAGAGGATGAAACTTGCCAGCGATTTCGTGAACGTCCTGCACATGGGCCTGTTGCTGCAGCAGCCTGTCTTCGGTGACGCCCGGATCCAGCGGGTGCAGACACTGGCCGATGGCGTGCTGCGCCAGATCTACGCAGACAAGGTGGATGCCTGAATAACCGGCAGGTTCGCCGGAAATACTCGTCTTTGTGCGAGTGGTGGGGCGTACCTGCCTGCCGCCATGATGCTTCCCGAGGCCTTCAGCCCAAGCGAGGAAACCCCATGCCCTTCACCGGCCCGGTCGAGGACCGTCTTGCCATCCGCGAACTCATGGATACCCACGCGCACGGCGTCATGACGCGGGACGCGCAGCTGTGGGGATCGATCTGGGCGGAAGATGCCTATTGGGAACTGCCCGAATATCCCGATCTCGGCGGGTTTGACGGGAAGGCGGCGATCGTGACAGCCTGGTCAGAATCGATGAAGCACTACGGCCTCGACGGATGCGCAAAGCCGATGCTCTACTTCATGCAGCCCGGTTCCATCGAGGTGGAGGGGGACAGCGCCAAGGCGGTGGCCTATACGATCGAGCTCTACGATGATCCCGCAAGCGGCGCGCGGGTCCGCACGACGGGCCGCTACGACGACGAACTGAAGCGGATCGACGGGGCGTGGAAGTTTACCCGCCGCGCCTATCGCATTGTTTTCGCACACTAGTCGCCAACATCAGTCCACTCTCTGCAGCACCGGTTCCGGCAGGTCCGGATCATCCTGCAGATACCAGTCGAGCCATTCGTGGAAGTACTGGTTGCCGGGTTCGTTGCGGCCGAACAGCATCTCGTCGTGCGCGCCGGACTGCAGGCCTTTCTGCACCGCCATCCCGATGAGGTAGTCCTCGGTATAGGTCACGTCGCGGAAGAAATTCATCGCTGCTTCGGTCGCAGCGCGGTCCGCTTCGTCGCGGATCGGTTCGCGGCGCAGGTAGGTCAGCACCGTGCGGTTGCGGTCCGGCGTCGGCCCCGGAAAGATCTGGGCGACTTGCGTGATCTCGGGCGCGATGAACATCGAGACGTTGGGAAACAGCACCCGCGCAAAGTCGAAGCCGTTGTTCTCCTGCTCGCCCCAGGCCTCGCGCGGCACGGCGCTCAGCGTTTCGGAGATGCGATGCTGCGGAAAGCCGATGCGCAGGTGCGGGCCGAAGCTCTCGTAATGCGCGCGGTTCGAAGGTGTGCGCGGCAGGATCGTATCAGGATGCAACGCGGCAAAGTGGTACCCCTCAAGATAGCCGTCAAAGGCGACTTTCCAGTTCGCGCCCTCGATTTGCCGGCTGCCGATCCAGGTCCACTCGGCAAGGCCCAGGGCCTCGAAATCTTCCAGATAACCGCCGGTGAAGCGGTCGAGATCCATCGGTGCGCCCGGGGTGAGCGAGACGAAGATCAATCCCGCCCGCTCGGCGGCAGGAAGCTCGCGCAGGGCGAGTTCGGCCTTGTCGACCATGCCGAACGTGCTGGCATCGGATATGCCGATCAGCCGTCCGTCCCGGCCGAAAGTCCAGCCGTGATACTTGCAGGAGAAGCGCGGGCAATTGCCATGGCCTTCGTCTGCCACCGGCGCGCCGCGGTGCGGGCAGACATTGAGGAAGGCGCGCACGGCTCCGGCCTTGTCGCGGTTGATCAGCACGGGCAGGCCGATGACCTCCATCGCCTTGTAATCGCCCGGCCGCGGCAGTTCGGCGGTGAACGCGAGCATCAGCGGCAGGCGGCGGAACACCAGTTCCAGCTCGGCTTTCCACTGATCCGGATCCGTATAGCTGCGCGCAGGTACGCGCTTCACCGCGCCGGTGCGAAAGGTCTGCCCTTGCTCGACATAGGTGCGCATGCGCTGCGCCGCGAGGCCGATCCGCTCGTTGCGTTCCATTACTCTGGTTGTCCTTGGTTCGCCGGGAGCTCGTCGCGGTCGGGCAGGGCATCCGGCAGGCAGACCTCGATGGTGCCCGCCTCCACGCGCGCAGGAAAGACGCGCAGGTCCGGATATGCCCCGCCGAGGCACTTGCCGCTCGCGATCTCGAAGCGCGCGCCATGGAGCGGGCACATCACCGCGCCACGGCGTACCCGGCCGCTTGAAAGGCGCGCTGCCTGATGCGTGCAGCGATCATTCAGCGCGTGGAAGCAGCCGACCTCGTCGCGCACGACCAGCACGGGCCACCCGGCCATCGTCACCGCCAGGCGCCCTTCATCCGGAAATGCGGCTTCAGCAATCACGGCATGCCAATTTGCGTTCACAGCGAAGGTGTTCCTCTCAGCTTGAGGTGGAGTCTTCGCCTAACGGATCGATCTATGAGCTGCGGCTGGCCAATAGGTTAGGTCCTGCCAAGCGGGTGCAATGCGAGCAGCAGGTTGGGAACCAAGCTGGTCCCGGGTGCTACCTAAAGAGCTACCTAGCGATGGGCGCCAAAGAATCCGGCTGTCGCGGATATCCGGTAAGCTATTGATCTAAATGGGTAAAATGGTGGACGCACTAGGGCTCGAACCTAGGACCCGCTGATTAAGAGAGAGGAGCAGAACTCGCCCCAATCCGCCATAAGCAATTTGCGCTTTTCCAAAAAGTCAGTGCGTCGATATGCAGCCTCGACCTTGTTTGGGATTGTGTGTGCGAGTGCAGCTTCTGCGACCTCTCCTGGATAGCTTGTCTCTTCGGCAGCCCAATCGCGGAATGACGAACGAAATCCATGAACTGTGACATCGAGATCCTTGTCCCTGAGCACCTTCAATAGAGTCATGTCGGACAAGGGCCGCAGGGGGCTGGAGCCTGGGAAGACAAGATCGCTAGCAGGCGCCTTTATGGCTTTAGCCCGCTTCAAGACATCCAGCGCCGCTTCAGAAAGCGGCACCGTGTGCAAAACACCTGCTTTCATTCGATCAGCCGGCACGTTCCAGAGGCGTTTGCGAAGATCGATCTCCTTCCATTCACAGCCTCTGATCTCACCCGAGCGTGCGGCAGTGAGGATAAGCATCTCGAGCGCTAGGCGACCCACAGACTGACGCTCGCGAAGTGAGCTAAGGAACGCAGGTACATCGCGGAATGGCATGGCGCTGAAGTGCATCTGCTTGCGCGGCTGACGCGGAAGACCTCTGGCGATCGAGCGAAGCGGTGCCTCTGTTTCCCGAAATCCTTTGGCACAGGCCCAATCAAGCACTGCCGCAATCCGTTGGCGCACGCGCCTCGCGGTTTCAGGCTTGGTTAGCCATATCTTGGCAAGTACATCTCGGATGGCAGGTCCTTCCACCTCTGAAACTGGGCTGTCTCCAATCACCGGGAACGCATAGGTCTCAAGAGTGTTGATCCATTGATCCTTGTGCTTGCCATTTTTCCAGGCCGCCTTGTGCTCGGCGTGAACCATTTTTGCAGCCTCACGAAATGTCGGGATGGTCAGCTCCGCCTTCTTACGTTCAGCGACAACATCGATACCGGCCTTCAATTGCTTACGGATTGCGCGCGCCGAATCGCGAGCATCGGCTAGTCCCAATTCTGCAAGGGAGCCAAGCCCGATGTCTTTGCGTTTGCCATCTGCCTGTACCCTAAGCACCCAGCTGCCTCGCCCCTGCGCGGCCAGCTTCAGGATAAGGCCCTCCCCGTCCGAGTAGCGGCCCGGCTCCTTCAGATTTTTGACTGCAATGGCGCTAAGTTTTCCCATCAGCATGCCTTTCCAGACCCACACTCAGTCCCACACTATGTGTCGGATAGTGGGGAACATATATAGAACATCGCGGATGCAGAAAATACGAAAAAAGCCGCATTTCTGCGGCTTTTTGGATATTTGCGGTGCTCTGTGGAAGCAAGCCTGGCGGAGACGGAGGGATTCGAACCCTCGGTACCGGTAATCCCAGTACGACGGTTTAGCAAACCGTTGGTTTCAGCCACTCACCCACGTCTCCGGATCGCAGCGGCGAGGGCGCGCTATAGCGAGGGAGTGGGGGTGCGGCAAGGGGCTTCCTGCGGGGATCATGCAGCCGGTGCGGATTCGCCTCGGCGCGAAATCGACTCGGCTCATCGCCGGTTCATTGTACCGGGCCGAGAGATGAGGGCCTGATAGCATGACAATGGGTCCGGCCATCAAACCGGGCCATAAACCGCCAACGGGCCGCAGGATGGGAAATCGGGTGATGAAGCTGAGCCGGAACATCGCGATCGGGCTTGCCGCCTTGGGCTTGATGCTGGGGTCGGGCGCAAGCGCGCAGGTGCAGCAGATCGATCCCAACTCTGCGATCGACGGGGATCTGCCCGCGAAGCCGGCTGCGGGATCCACGCCGCCCGCCAGCGCTCCGGGCCCCCTCCCGCCCGCTCCAGCCGCCACGACGACCGGAGGCGATCCTACATTTACCTCGCCGGCGGCCGGTAGCGACCCTGCCAAACCGGGTACGGCTTCGATTCCGCCTGCAGCCGGGCCATCCCAGGGCACGGCGGCCGATGGCACCACCTACCGTGAGGACGATCTCATCGGCGCGGCGGAAGGCGTGTTTGGCCGGGGTGCGAAGGGTCTTGCGCTGCTGATCCAGGACATTCTCAAGAAGCAGGGCCGGCCCAACGCCTACATCACCGGGCGCGAGGCGGGCGGTGCGGTCGTTGTCGGGCTGCGGTATGGTTCGGGCACGTTGCATCACAAGATCGAAGGTGAACGCCCGGTCTACTGGACGGGACCCTCCCTGGGTTTCGATCTCGGCGCCAATGCGGCGAACACCTTCGTGCTCGTCTACAACCTGCATGACAGCGAGGACCTCTTCCGCCGCTATGGCGCGGGCGAGGGGCAGGCCTACTTCGTCGGTGGGTTCAACGTGAGCTATCTGCGGCGCGGCGACATCGTGCTGATCCCGGTGCGGTTTGGCGCGGGGCTGCGGCTTGGCGTCAACGGCGGTTACATGAAGTTCCGCAAGACGCAGAACTGGGTCCCCTTCTAAGCAGAACCGCACCCCCTTGTGCGCAGGGCCGTTTGGGGGCAAAGGCGCGGCCATGCTCGAGACCCTGAACGCCCAGCCCGCCGACGCGCTGCTTGCGCTGATCAAGCTCCATAATGCCGATCCGCGGCCGACCAAGATCGACCTCGGCGTGGGTGTCTATCGCACTGGCGAAGGCGATACCCCGGTGTTCGGCGCGATCAAGGCGGCGGAGAAGATCCTGCTCGAGACGCAGGATTCCAAGGCCTATCTCGGGCCGGAAGGCGACATGGGCTTTGTCCATGCGCTGATCCCTTATGTGTTCGGTGCCGATTTTGACCGCAGCCGGGTCGAAGGCATGCAGGCCCCTGGCGGCACTGGCGCAGTACGTCTGGCGGTGGAAGTGGCGGCGCGCGCGGGTGCCAAGCGCATCCTCATGGGTACGCCCTCGTGGCCCAACCACGCGCAGATCGTTTCAGCGGTCGGCCTCGAACTCAAGACCTTCAAGCACATGACCGCCGAAGGCACGGCTGATCTCGAAGCGCTGCGCACGGCGCTGGCCGATGCCGCGCCGGGCGATGTCGTGCTGCTTCACGGCTGCTGCCACAACCCGACGGGCGTCGATTACACCAATGCGCAGTGGGACGAAATCGCTGAGCTGGTGGCCGCTTCGGGTGTGCTGCCGCTGATCGACCTTGCCTATCAGGGCCTTGGCGACGGCATGGAAGCCGATGCCTTTGGCCTGCGCAAGGTGCTCGCGGCTGTGCCGGAAGCTCTGGTGGCCTACAGCTGCGACAAGAACTTCGGGCTCTACCGTGATCGTGTGGGTGCGTTCTACGCGGTGACGGGTGATGCCGATGCCCTCGCCAAGACCATGGCCAATGGCGCGACGATTGCCCGCGCAAGCTGGTCGATGCCGCCCGACCACGGCGCTGCGGCAGTGCGCCTGATCCTTGGCGATGCCACGCTCACCGCGCAGTGGATCGACGAACTGACCGCGATGCGCGCGCGCATGGCCGAAGTGCGCGAACGGCTCGCCGCCGCGCAGCAGATCGGGCCGATCAACATGGCGCCGCTTGGCACGCAGAAGGGCCTCTTCTCGATGCTGCCGCTTTCGAGCGAGCAAATCATGGCGCTGCGCGAGAAGCACGGCGTTTACATGGCCGGGTCGGGCCGCGTGAACATCGCGGGCCTGACGACGGGGAATATCGAGGCGTTCGTCGCGGCGCTGAAGGACGTGGCAGGCTGATCAGCCTGCCGGCCTACCCTGCCGCCGCGAGGCTCTGCATCCGCTTGAGGTAGCGGGCGAGGACATCAATCTCGAGGTTCACTTCGCGCCCCGGCGCGAGGCTGCCCAGCGTCGTCACTTCCGCCGTGTGCGGGATGATGTTGAGCATGAAGTGGCAGCTGCCGTCCGGCTGGTCGGCCAGGTCGTTGACCGTCAGCGAGACGCCATCGACGGTGATCGAGCCCTTGGCGGCGATGTAAGGCGCGAGTTCTTTCGGCGCCGAGACGACGACGTGCCACGAGCCGCCAATGCGGTCGACCGAGACGACATGGCCAACGGCATCGACATGGCCGGTGACGATATGGCCGCCGAGTTCGTCACCCAGCTTGAGTGCGGGTTCGAGATTGAGCGCGGCGTGCTCGTGCCACTGCGCGGGGGCAGTGCGGCGGATCGTTTCGCCCGAGACGTCGACCGCGAACCAGCTGTCTCCCGCCGCGCCGCCCTTGTCGACCACGGTGAGGCACACGCCCGAGCAGGCGATCGAGGCGCCGATGGCGATCTTGGCCGGGTCCATCGCGCAGGCGATTGTCACGCGCGTATCGCCCTTGGTGGCAATGGCGCGGATGCGGCCGACTTCGGTCACGATACCTGTGAACATGGGGGTCTCCTTCAGCGGATGCGGTCGTAGACGTCGAGCGTGTCACTGCCAAGCCGCCGCCGGTCCGTCAGAGCCCAGCGGCCATGGGCATTGCCCAAGGAGGTAAGGCCGATATCGCCGAGGCCGGGCCTGCCCGCACCGATCAGGATGGGCGCGCGGTACAGCAGCAGGCGGTCGACGCGGTCGGCGGCGAGGAACGCGGCGGCAGCACCGGCACCGCCTTCGATCAGGAGGTACTGCGTTTCGCTGAAGCTGGCGGCAGGATCGGCGATGGCCTGCCAGCCGTCAGGGGCAGTTCCGCGCGTCAGCACCCAGCGGGCGGGGCTGCGCGTCTCGAGGCCGGGCAGGCGAACGTCGAGCCGTGGCGAATCGGTGCGCAGCGTCTCGCCGCCGACGAGGATGGCGTCGGATCGGGCGCGCATGGCATGGCCGTGGGCGCGGGCTTCGGCTCCGGTAATCCACCGGCTGGTGCCGTCTGCCATCGCGATGCAGCCATCGAGCGAGGTGGCGAGCTTGAGCGTGGTGTGTGGGCGGCCATGGCGCGCGCGGGTGAGGTAGCCTTCCAGCGAGCGCAGCGAGGCGGGGGAGGGGAGCAGTTTCGCCGCGATCCCCGCAGCCCGCAGCAAGGCGATGCCGGCGCCGGCCGTGCGCGGGTCAGGGTCTTCGCAGCCGATCACCACGCGGGCCAAACCGGCTTCGCGGAGGAGGTGTGCGCAGGCCGGGCCGCGCTGGCTGTCATGCGCGCAAGGTTCGAGCGTAACGTAGGCTGTCGCGCCGCGCGCTGCCGCGCCCGCTTGCACCAGCGCTTCGGCTTCGGCGTGGGGGCGGCCGCCAGGCTGGGTCCATCCTCGCCCGATGACACGGCCCTGCTTGACGATCAGTGCGCCGACGGCGGGGTTTGGCCGGCTCAGCGGCCTTCCGCGCGCCGCGAGTGCAGCAGCGGCGTCCAGCCAGTCGGTATCACTGAACGCCACTGTGCTCAGGGCGTCTTTGCGGAGGGCGTTGCCACCGGCTTGACCAGTGACTGCTCGAGAATCGCCTTGTTGCGGGCATCGGCAGCGCGCTTGGCCGCTTCACGCTCGGCGCGGCCCTGCCGGTCCATCGCTTCGGTATCAAGCCCGGTGGCGGCACCGACCGCCTTGTACATCTTGCGTACGTCCTCGGCGCGGGCTTCTTCCTCGGCGGCTTCCGCGCGGGCCTTCTTGGTCGCTTCGATATTGCCGGCGATGATTTCCGCATCGCTGCGATCCGCGCGCCAGCTTTCGAAGTAGATCACTTCGGGCGGACGGGGCAGACCGCGACCGCCTTGCTGCCACATCACCGAAAAGATCCCGAACGTGACAGCGAGCGCCAGCGCAAGCGAGCGGAAGCGGAATTCGCTCGGCGCGCCGAGGATCTGCCAGAGATCCTTGACGGCGCGCACCGGGGAGACGTTGCGGAAAAACTCTTTCATGCGGGCCTAGATAGAACGTGGCGGGGCGCTGCGCCAGTGGCGGCGCACCAACGCGGAAGAAGGGCAGTCAACCGAACGGCTGATAGAGCAGGCGGCCTTCCGCCTTCAGCCAGCGGTTGGCCTGCTCGATGCGGCCCTCATAAAGCTTGGCCAGATGCACATGGAAGGCCGGGCTGTGGTCGAAATGCGTCATGTGCGCCACTTCATGCGCCACGACCGAGCGGCGCACGAAATCGGGCGCCATCACCAGCCGCCAGTTGATCCGGATCACACCCCGGCTGCTGCAGCTGCCCCAGCGCCGCCGCGCGCGGGACAGGGCAAGCTTGGGCATCGCCTTGCCCGCACGGTCGCAATAGTAGGCAAGGTCGGCTTCCGCCAGCCGCAGGGCTTCGGCTTCGAGCCAGCGGCGCAACCGGCCTTCCATGCCGTCTGCCGGGCCGCCGAGGACAAGTTGTCCATCCACCACGACCGGACGGCGCGGGGCGCGCTGCTGCCATTCGACGCGCAGCGGCTCACCGCGAAAGGTCAGCGTGAAGCCCGGCTCGATCTGCACGGGCGCCGGGATGCGTTCCAGTTGCGCCGCGAGCCAGTCACGGCGCTGCTGGGCAAACTGGAGCGCGTCGGCGGTGCGGCCCCATTCGGGCATCGAAATGCGCGCCTCGCTGCCATCGGGGGCAAGGCGCAAGGTGATGCGGCGCGCGGTGCGCAGGCGGCGGATCACGACGGGCAGTTCGCGGCCCGCCACCGAAAGCGTACGCGGCAGTGGTGCCGGGCGCGGAGTGCGGCCGCGTGGCAGCAGGCGTGGCAGCGAGATCATGCGCGCTCTGCCCCGAAGCCGATGCCGCCCGGCACGATATGGTCCTCCAGCGGTCCGGCGAGCACTTCGCTCACCGCCTTGCCGATCACCGAGTGACCAGCGCGGCGCACTGCCTCGCGGTCTCCGCACTCAAGATAGTGCCAGGAAGGAAGCGGCTTGCCATCGGCGCGCAACCGGTAAGCGCACGTCGATGGCAGCCACGGCACTTCGCGCACCAGCCGCGGCGTCAGGCGCAGGCAATCGGGCACCATCGCCTTGCGGTGGCGGTAATCGGAGCAGCGCCCGGTCGAGAGATCGAGCAGGCGGCAAGCGACATTGGTGTGGTGGACCTCGCCAGTATCCTCGTCTTCCAGCTTGTGCAGGCAGCACTTGCCGCAGCCGTCGCACAGCGCTTCCCACTCGTCGCGGGTCAGCGCCTCGACCGGCTTGTCCCAGAAGCGGGTGGAAGACGAAGGCATCAGCGGATCAATGCACCCATTTCGCGAATTCGTCAGCCACCGCGTTCGCGTCCTTGTCGACCGGCAGCAACGCGATGGGCTGGCCCTGCGGACCCATCAGGTAGGCGGCGCGGCTGTGGTCCATCAGATAGTCATTGGGGCCGGTGCCCGGACCCTTCTTGTAATAGACCGCATAGGACTTGGCGACTTGCGCGATCTGCGCGTCCGTGCCGGTAAGCCCGATCAGTTCCTTGCCGAAGTGCGCGGCGAACTGGCCGACCACCTCGGGCTTATCGCGCGCGGGATCGATGGTGATGAACAGCGGCTGGACTTTCGCCGCGAGATCCGGGTGCGCCTTGGCGAACTTGTGGTAGCCCTGCATCAGCATCTGCACGTCGAGCGGGCAGACGTCCGGGCAGAAGGAATAGCCGAAATAGAGCGTGGTGTAGCGGCCCTTGAAATCAGCCGCGCGCACGGTCTTGCCCGTCTTGTCGACCAGCGTGAAATCGCCGCCGATGGCCGCGCCTTCGAGCGGCGGTGGTTCGCTCGCGGCACCGCTGCAGGCCGCGAGAAGGAGCAGGGCGCCGGCGGCGACGGCGCTGCGCAGACGGGTACGAATAGGTCTAATGGGGTCCATGGCGCGGCGGTTCATGCTCTGCTAACCAGCGGCTTGCAAGGGGCGACTCTGTCACAAGTCGGGCAGAATGCGCGCTTTATCGAGAGGGACGGGGCTTTGGTGATGAGGGACAAGTCGGTGATCGCACGCACCATTCGCGTCGGGTTTGCCGCAGCAGCACTGCTCGGCACGCTTGGCGCAGCGCTGCCCGCGCATGCGCAGTTCTCCGAGAGCTACAAGTTCCTCGAAGCCGTGCGCAAGAAGGACGGCCAGAAAGTCACTGATGCACTCAACGAGCCGGGAAGCCAGATCGTCAACACCCGCGATGTCACCACCGGCGAGAGCGGCCTGCACATCGTGACCGCGCGCCGCGATCTCACGTGGATGCAGTTCCTCGTCGCGCGTGGTGCCAACGTCAACGCGCGCGACGCACGGGGGACGACGCCGCTGGTGCTTGCCTGCAATCTCGGCTTCATCGAAGGGGTCGAATTCCTGCTCACTTCGGGCGCTAAGGTGGATGAGCCGAACAACACCGGCGAAACCCCGCTGATCACCGCCGTGCATCGCCGCGATCTGGCAATGGTGCGTGCGCTGTTGAAGGCCGGGGCCAATCCGGATCGTCCTGACAATTCGGGCCGCTCGGCCCGCGATTACGCAACCCTTGAAGGCAAGGACAGCCCGGTCGCGGGCGAACTCGCCAACACCGCCAAGGGCGGTTCCGCTCCCCAGAAGAAGACCTACGGCCCCTCGTTCTGAACGGACCCCAAGATGATCGATACTGCAACCGCCGACATCTCGCTCGAGGACCTGCGCTGGCTGCTCGCTCCGCATATCGCCGAAGCGGCGGCGTTCGAGGGCTGGAGCGAAGCGGCTGTGAACGAGGCGGCGGAAATTGCCGGGATCGATCCCGCTGCCGCGCGTTTTGCCTTTCAGGCTGAGGGCGGGCAATCGGCGGCGATGGCTATGATCACCGCCTGGGCGGGCAGCATTGATCGCGCGATGGTACAAGCTCTGCCGGCGGATCATCTCGCGACCATGAAAGTGCGCGAACGGATCACCGCGCTGGTCACCTTCCGGCTCGACCAGATCGCGGGCCGCGAGGAAGCGCTGCGCAGCGCGCTGATCGAGATGGCCAAGCCGTGGAATGTCCCCGCCGCGACCAGGCTCGCCTGGCGCAGCGCCGATGCGATGTGGCGGCTCGCGGGCGACACCGCGACGGACTACAACCACTACACCAAGCGTGCGATTCTCGGATCGATCTATGCTGCGACCTTGGCCGTGATGGCCGAGGACAAGAGCGAGGACCGCGAGGAGACCCGCGCTTTCCTTGCCCGCCGGATCGACGGCATCATGCGCTTCGAGAAGGCCAAGGCGCGCTTCACCAAGCCGAGCGACGAGACCTTCAGCGTGACGCGCCTGCTCGGCCGGTTGCGCTACCCGGCGCGCTGAGTCGAAACAGTTATTGCGAATGACTTGCAATGACCCCGGCGCTGTGGCAGCGCTCTCGGGGTGACCCTCGACGAACTCCCCCTTGGCACCCCGGCGCGCATCTTGAGTGCCGATTGGGGGGCGCTTGTGCCGGAGGAGGCGCAGCGCCTGCGCGCGCTGGGGATCGAGGAAGGGGCCGAAGTGCGACTCGCCTATCGCGGCGTGTTCCTTGCGCGTGATCCGATAGCCGTCGAAATCGGGCGCATGACTGTCGCGCTGCGCCGCGTCCACGCCCGCGCGATGCAGGTCGAACCGCTGGCAGTCGCCGCAGCATGACCCGCCAGACAATGATCGCCGCGCTGGTCGGCAATCCCAATGCGGGCAAGAGCGCGCTGTTCAATGCGCTGACCGGAGCGCGGCAGAAGATCGCGAACTATCCCGGCGTTACGGTCGAGCGCAAATCGGGCCGCATGCTGCTGCCTAGCGGCGAGCCGGTCGAACTGGTCGATCTGCCCGGCTCCTACAGCCTCAATCCCTCAAGCCCGGACGAGGAAGTCACCCGCGACGTGATCCTCGGCCGCATGGCAGGGCAGGCGCAGCCCGATGTGCTGGTGATCGTGCTCGATGCTTCGAACCTCGAGCAGCACCTTGTCTTTGCGCAGGAGATCATCGAGCTTGGCCGGCCCGTGGTCGTCGCGCTCAACATGGTCGATCTGGCCGAACGCGACGGGCTGGTGATCGATCCGACCGCGCTGTCTTCGGCGCTGGGTGTCCCGGTTTTCCCCACCGTCGCGGTGCGGCGGCGCGGCCTTGCCGAACTGACTGCCGCCGTTGCTGCGCTGCGCGATGCACCGGCGAATGAAACCCCCGCGCATCGCCCACATGTCACCGCGCCCGAGCGGCGGATGCTGGCCCGGCAAATGGCGCATGGCGCCATCCTTTCCGAAACCGCGCAGCACCGCATCCATGCGCAGCTTGACCGTGTGTTCCTCCACCCTTGGCTCGGCCCGCCGGTGCTGCTCGCGCTGCTCTTCGTGGTGTTCCAGGCGGTGTTCAGCTGGGCTGAACCGGTCAAGGATGTGCTTCAGGCGGGCATTGACCTGCTGGGCGACGGCGTGCGGGGCTCCCTCCCGGCCTCGCTGCTGCGCGACTTCCTCACCGACGGTGTGATCGCGGGCGTCGGCGCCGTGGTGGTGTTCCTGCCGCAGATCCTGATCCTGTTCTTCTTCATCCTGACGATGGAAGCGACCGGCTACATGGCCCGCGCGGCCTTCCTGATGGACCGCGCTATGGCGGGTGTCGGCCTCTCCGGTCGCAGCTTCATCCCGCTGCTATCCAGCTTCGCCTGCGCGGTGCCGGGGATCATGGCGACGCGCAGCATCACCGATCCCAAGGACCGGCTGACGACGATCCTGATCGCCCCGCTGATGACCTGCTCGGCGCGCCTGCCGGTCTACACCGTGATCATTGCGGCTTTCGTGCCTGACACACGGGTCTTCCCTGGTGTCGGGCAGCAGGGCCTCGTGCTGTTCGGGCTCTATGTCTTCGGCGTGCTCGGGGCGATGGGCGCGGCGTTGCTGCTGCGGCGGACCGTCACCAAAGGCGCCGCATCGGGCTTCATCATGGAAATGCCCAAGTACCAGTTGCCCACGGTGAAGGACCTCGCGCTCGGCTTGTGGCAGCGCGCTTATGTGTTCCTGCGCCGCGCCGGCACAATGATCCTGAGCGTGACGGTGGTGCTCTGGCTGCTGCTAAACCTGCCGCGCGCGGAAAACCCGCAGGATCAGGTCAACGCCTCGATCGCGGGGCACATCGCCAATGGCCTTGCCGTGGTGATCGAGCCGATCGGCTTCAACCGCGATATCGCGCTGGCGCTGATCCCGGCGATGGCAGCGCGCGAAGTGGCCGTCAGCGCGTTGGCAACGACCTATGCCGTGGGCCAGAGCGACGATGCCGCGCAGGGGCAGGCATTGGGCGAGCAGGTCAAGACGCACTGGAGCCTCGCTACTGCCCTCGCTTTCCTCGCGTGGTTTGTCTTCGCACCGCAGTGCATGTCGACCATTGCGGTGACCCGGCGCGAGACCAATGGCTGGACCTGGCCCGCCTTCATGCTCGCCTACCTGTTCGGCCTTGCCTACGTGGCGGCGGGGGTGACCTACTGGACCGCGGTCGCCTTCGGGCTCGGCTGAGTCTTGGGCTGATGCTGTGGAAACGGATGCGGTCAGACTCGCTCTGATCTGCACCAAGGTCTAGGTCAGGGCCTCAAACGGTACAGAAAGCGCGAATCAATGGCAGGCAGCGTCAACAAGGTCATTCTGGTCGGCAATCTGGGGCAGGATCCCGAGGTGAAGAGCTTCCAGAACGGCGGGCGCATTGCCAACTTGCGCATCGCCACGTCGGAAAGCTGGAAGGACCGCGCGACCGGCGAGCGCAAGGAGCGCACCGAGTGGCACAGCGTCGTTCTCCAGTCGGACGGTCTTGTCGGCGTGGCTGAGCGCTATCTGAAGAAGGGCAGCAAGGTCTACATCGAAGGCCAGCTGCGCACCCGCAAGTGGCAGGACCAGTCCGGCAACGATCGCTACACCACCGAAATCTCGGTCGGCCCGAACGGCAACCTCACCATGCTCGACGGCGCACAAGGCGGCGGCGGCATGGGCGGTGGCGGCGGCCAGCGCTCGGGCGGCGGCTGGAATGAAGGTGGCTCCGGGGGCGGCTCCAGCGGCGGCGGCCGTTCGGGCGGCGGCTCGTCAATTGGCGGCTGGAATCAGGGCGGTGGCGGCTCGCCCGCCGGCGGCTTCGGCGACGATCTCGACGACGATATCCCGTTCTGAGCTGGAACCCAACTGCTTGATCCGGTCACATCACAACCCCGCTCACCCTGAGCTTGTCGAAGGGTGCTGACACCCCCGTCGCGCGGGATGCTTCGCCAAGCTCAGCATGAGCGGGCGCAGGGTGATCAGGTCCCGCGCGTATCGCCGTAGAGGTGGATGTGCAGCCGGTCCGTGAAACGCCAGCCATGCGTGAGCGCGGCGCCTGCCAGCCACTTTGACCGCTCGCGCAGGGTTTCGCTTGCGGTCCCCTCCGGCATCACGAACAGGCGCTCCGCCGGGATGCGGTAGAGCGCCTGCAGTTCGGCGACTTCATTGAGGTCGTCGATGTCGGCCACGACGAACTTGAACCACGCCTTGGGGTTCGCTGCCCAATCGCGCAGCAGCTCGGGGACGAGCGCCAGGTCTTCGGCATTGCCCGAATGCGAGAGCTTGGGGCTGACGTTGAACTGATCGACCAGCTGCGTGATCGCATGCGGCGGCGGGACGCTGCCATTGGTCTCGATCTCGACTTCGAGCGCGGGGACCGCTTCCTTCAGCATCGGGATCAGCTTTGCCAGCGAGGGCGCCTGCAGCAGCGGCTCGCCCCCGGTGATCACCAGCCGTGTGGGCCGCAGTGCCAGAATGCGCATGGCGACTTCGCGCACTTCGAGCGTGATCTGGTTCTCCATGCGCTCGAAGGTCACATCGTCGCGGTGCGGGCGGATATCGCCGGTAAAGCGCCAAGTATAGGCCGTGTCGCACCATTTGCAGGCGAGGTTGCAGCGCGAGAGGCGCACGAACACGCACGGCCGACCGATCGAGGGGCCTTCCCCTTGCAGCGAGGGGAAGATCTCCGGCTCGCCGGGCGTGGTCGTGGCGAGCGTGAGGCTCATCCCAGACGCGCCAGCGCGGCGGCAAGGCGGGTTGCCTCGGCGCGGTGGTGGGCATGGTCGGCGCGGGCCTTCTCGACCGCTTCGGGCTTGGCCTTCTCGGCGAATGCCGGGTTGGACAGGCGGCCTTCGAGCGACTTGGCTTCCTTCTCGGAAGCGGCGAGCGCCTTTTCGAGGCGGGCCTTTTCGGCGGCGATGTCGATCACGCCTTCGAGCGGGACGATCAGGCTCGCATCGCCCGCACCGATCTGCATGGCGGCGCCCGCTGGGGCCGGTGCGAAGTGAATCGCGCTGAGGCGGGCAAGCCGCTCGATCGCGGCGGGATTGGCCTCGATGATCGCGCGCGTCGCAGCGCTCGGTTCGGGCAGATAGGCTTCAAGCCGCGCACCCGGGGCGATGCCGAGTTCGTTCTTGGCTCCGCGCAAGTTGGAAACCAGAGCGATCAGCCATTCCACCTCCGCCTTGGCCGCCGCGTCAACGCCCGCCTGCGGGGCAGGCCATTCCGCAACGATCAGCTCCGCTGAACGCGCGCCCAGCGCATGCCACAGTTCCTCGGTCACGAAGGGCATGAAGGGGTGGAGCATGACGAGGATCTGGTCGAGCACCCAGCCCGCGACAGCGCGCGTCTCGTCGTCGAACGAACCCTTGATCAGCTCGATATACCAATCGCAGAACTGGTCCCACACGAAGTGATAGATCGCGTTGGCGGCGGCGTCGAAGCGCAGGTCCGCCATCGCCTGATCGAGTGCGGCGACGGTTTCGACCACTTCGCCGATGATCCAGCGGTTGACGGCGCTGTTGGCGGCGGGCGCGCTGACCGACGTGCTTCCGGTGATGCCGTTCGCCATGCAGAAACGCGCGGCGTTCCAAAGCTTGGTGGCGAAGTTCCGGTAGCCCTCGACGCGGCGCTCATCCATCTTCACGTCGCGGCCCTGGCTTTCCATGGCGCACATGAAGAAGCGCAGCGCATCAGCGCCATACTTGTCGATCAGGCCCAGCGGATCGACCACGTTACCCTTGGACTTGGACATCTTCTGCCCGTCCGCCGCGCGCACCAGCCCGTGCAGATAGAGCCGCTTCCACGGGTTCTGCCCTGTCATCGCCTGACCCATCATCATCATCCGCGCATCCCAGAAGAACAGGATGTCGAAGCCCGAAATGAGCAGGTCGTTGGGGTAATGCTTCGCGACCAGCGGCGCATCTGCCTCCGGCCAGCCGAGCGTGGCGAAGGGCCAGAGTGCGGACGAGAACCACGTATCGAGCACATCCTCGTCGCGGCTCAGTGTGACGTCCGCACCGGCCTTGGCCTGCGCTTCTGCCTCGCTCTCGGCCACGTAGCATTTGCCGTCCGAGCCATACCACGCCGGAATGCGGTGTCCCCACCACAGCTGGCGGGAAACGCACCAAGGCTGGATGTTCTCCATCCAGTTGAAGAAGGTCTTCTCCCAGGTCTTCGGCACGATCTCGATCGCGCCCGAACGCACCGCTGCGATTGGCGCCTTGGCCAATTCCGCCGCATTCACATACCACTGATCGGTCAGCATCGGCTCGATCACCACGCCGCCGCGGTCGCCGAAGGGCTGCATGATGATCTTGTCCTCGACCTTGATCATCAGTCCGTCGGCGTCGATGTCCGCCACGACCTTCTTGCGCGCTTCGTAGCGGTCCAGTCCGCGATAGGCCTCGGGGACGAGGTTGAGCGCGTCGATCTCGCTGGCGCTCGCCTTCTCACCGCCCGCAATCGCCTTCGCGCGCGCGGCCGCTTCTGCATAAGGCGCGCCGTCGGTGCGCATCGTCGCGGTCTCGTCCATCAGGCGGTACATCGGGATGCCGTTGCGCTGGGCGACGCCGAAGTCGTTCTCGTCATGCGCGCCGGTGATCTTCACCGCGCCCGAACCGAATGTCGGATCGGGATATTCGTCGGTGATGATCGGGATCAGGCGGCGGTGTTCCTTGGGCCCGACCGGGATCTCACAGAGCTTGCCGACGATGGGGGCATAACGCGCGTCGTCGGGATGGACCGCAACCGCGCCGTCGCCGAGCATGGTCTCGGGCCTGGTCGTTGCAATGGCGATATAGTCGCGCTCTTCCTCGAGCACGACGTTCCCCTCGGCATCACGCTCGACGTAGGTATAGGTCTCGCCGCCCGCGAGCGGGTACTTGAAGTGCCACATATGGCCCTTCACCTCGCGCGACTCGACTTCAAGGTCCGAAATCGCGGTCTTGAGCTTGGGGTCCCAGTTCACCAGCCGCTTGTCGCGGTAGATCAGGCCGCGGTTGTAGAGATCGACGAAGACCTTCACGACCGCTTTGGTAAAGTGCGGGTCCATCGTGAACTGCTCGCGGCTCCAGTCCATCGAGCAGCCGAGGCGGCGCAACTGGCTGGTGATCGTGCCGCCGCTTTCCGCCTTCCACTCCCACACCTTGTCCACGAACTGCTCGCGCGTATAATTGGTGCGCTTGTCCTGCCGTGCTTCCAGCTGTCGCTCGACCACCATCTGTGTGGCGATGCCGGCGTGGTCGGTGCCGACCACCCACAGCGCATCCTTGCCGCGCAGGCGTTCGTAGCGGATCACCACGTCCTGCAGCGTGTTGTCGAGCGCGTGGCCGATATGGAGCGAGCCGGTCACGTTCGGCGGCGGGTTCACGATGGTGAAGGGCGCGGCATCCGGCCGCTCGGGCCGGAACAGGCCGTTCGCTTCCCAGTGGGCATACCACTTGGACTCGAGCCCGGCAGGCTCGAACGTCTTGGCGAGGGCGGCCGCCCCCTCCTGCTCTGCAATCGTCGCTTCGGTCATGATGCTGCGGGCCTTGCCATCCCGCGCCCACCGCTGCAAGTGCGTCAACGGGCCGGACTGCGCTTGCGGCCATGGGCGATTTCCCGCATGTAACGCCTATCATGCGGGCAAGGGCCGATTTTGTCACCGAAACGGATGCCGATGGGGGCGCTGCGCTGGTTCTTACCGGCCCGCTGACCGTTTCGGCAATGGGATCGTTGGATTCGCGGCTGCGTGCGCTGGAAGGTCCGTTCAAAGCCATCGACATCAGCCGCGCCAGCCGCATCGATACCGTTGGCGCGTGGACGGCATGGAGCCTTTCGCAGCGCTTTGGCGCGCCGGTCACCGGCGCCTCGCCTGAAGCGGAGCGGCTGATCGGGGCGATCAGCGCGGTCGATGACAACACCGCTCCGGTCGAGGCACCGCGCCTGCCTCTCTATTTGCACGTGCCCCAGCAAGTGGGCGGTGTGATGATCGGACTCGGCCACGGCATGCTGCTGGTGCTCGGCTTCCTCGGCCAGATCGTGCTGGCGAGCGGCGTTCTCATCCGCCATCCGGGCAAGTTCCGCTTGCGCGCGCTGGTGCATCAGATGGAGCTGATGGGCGTCAACGCGCTCGCCATCATCGGCCTGATGAGCTTCCTTGTCGGCATCGTCATCGCGCAGCAGGGCGCGGTGCAGCTCCGCCAGTTCGGGGCCGAGATCTACACGGTGAACCTCGTCGGCCGCCTGAGCTTGCGCGAACTTGGCATCCTGATGACGGCGATCATGGTCGCAGGCCGCTCGGGCTCGGCCTTCGCCGCGCAGCTCGGCACGATGAAGCTGACCGAGGAAATCGATGCGATGCGCACCATCGGCGTTTCGCCCATCGAAGCGCTGGTGATCCCGCGCCTGCTCGCTACCATGCTGATGATGCCGCTGCTGGGCATCTATTCTGCGGCCATCGGCATCGTCGGCGGCGCGGCGCTGTCTGCGCTCACGCTCGGCATTCCCTTCTTCACTTTCCTCGCGCGCATTCAGGAAGTCGTGCCGCTGCACGACGTCTGGGTCGGCCTCATCAAGGGCCCGGTGTTCGGCCTGATTGTCGCCACATCGGGCTGCTATCAGGGCCTGCAGGTGAAGAGCGACGCCGAGGAAGTCGGCACGCGCACGACAGCGGCGGTGGTCATGGCGATCTTCATGGTGATCGTGCTCGATGCGTTCTTCGCGGTGTTCTTCTCGGAGGTCGGTTGGGGATGAGCGACGAAGGATTGCTCACCGCCTGCGCCGTGCCGCCTCCGCCGGGGAGCGAAGCCGACCTGTTCCCGATCCGCGTGCGCGGCCTCAAGAACGCGTTCGGCGAGCATGTGATCCACGAGAACCTCGATCTCGACGTGCGGCGCGGCGAGATCCTTGGCGTGGTCGGCGGCTCGGGCACAGGCAAGTCGGTGCTGATGCGCTCGATCATCGGGCTGCAGATCCCCGAGGAAGGCACGATCGAAGTGCTCGGCAGCCCGATCACCGATGCGCGCGATGACGACGATATCGATATCCGCTGCCGCTGGGGCATCCTGTTCCAGGGCGGTGCATTGTTCTCGACGCTGACCGTGGCGGAGAACGTCGAGGTGCCGCTGCGCGAGTTCTACCCGGAGATCACCGACGACCTGCGCCACGAAATCGCGCGTTACAAGGTGCTCCTGTCGGGCCTCCCGGCGGAAGCGACCAGCAAGTATCCCAGCGAGCTTTCGGGCGGCATGAAAAAGCGCGCCGGTCTCGCCCGCGCCCTCGCGCTCGATCCGGAACTGCTGTTCCTCGACGAGCCGACCGCCGGCCTCGATCCCATCGGGGCGGCGGGGTTCGACCAGCTGATCCGCAGCCTGCAGCAGACGCTTGGCCTCACCGTGTTCCTGATTACCCACGATCTCGATACGCTCTACGAGATCTGCGACCGGGTGGCGGTGATCGCGGACAAGCGCGTGATCGCGGTGGGCACGATCCCCGAACTGATCGCCACCGATCACCCGTGGATCACTTCGTACTTCAACGGCCCGCGCGGCCGCGCCGCCATGGCGGCAAACGAGCGCAACGCTGCCCTTGGCACCGCTGGGCAGGAGGCATAGGGATAGCCGATGGAAACGCGCGCCAATCATATCTGGGTGGGGATCGTCACCCTGCTGCTGCTGGCGGGACTCGCGGCGCTGCTGATCTGGATCGCGCGGCTGAGCCAGCACGAGCAGAAGGACTATGACATCTTCTTCAAGCAGTCGGTCGACGGCGTCGCGAAGGGCTCGGAAGTCTCCTATTCCGGCGTGCCGGTGGGGCAGGTGAAGGACATCGCGCTGTGGGAGAAAGACCCCAGCTTCGTGCGCGTGCGGATCAAGGTCGATCGCAAGGTGAAGCTGCTGCAGGGCACCACCGCCAGCCTGCAGGGCAGCTTCACCGGCGTGTCGACCATCCAGCTGACCGGCGCGATCAAGGATGCGCCCGAGATCGACGAGCCCGGTCCTGCAGGTGCGCCGGTGATCCCGACCAAGCGCAGCGGTCTGGGCGAGATCCTCTCGACCACCCCGCTCCTGCTCGAACGCCTCGCCACCCTGACCGAGCGGCTGACGCTGGTGCTCTCAGACCAGAACCAGAAGGCCTTCGCCAATATCCTAGCGCATACCGACCAGCTGACCGGCAACCTCGCCAATGCCTCGCCCGAGGTGAAGAAGTCGCTGACCGAGCTGCAACTGACCTTGAAGCAGGCGACCACCACGCTCGCGACCGTCGACAAGCTGGCGGCCTCGACCGATTCCTCGATCAATGATCCCTCGAACGGGCTGACGAAGCAGTTGCGCGCCACGCTCAAGTCGGCGCAGGCGGCGGCGGATTCGCTGCAGGCGACGATGAACGAGACCAAGCCCGCCGCGAAGCAGTTCAACGACCGCACACTGCCCGCCTTCGAAGCGGCGCTGCGCGATATCGAGGCCACTTCGCGCTCGATCCGCCAGATGACCGACACGATCAACGATCGCGGCATCGGCAGCGTCGTGGGAAGCCCCAAACTGCCGGACTACAAGCCATGAGCGCCCGCATGACCCGAACTTTTGCCCTGTCGCTCGCGCTGCTGGCGGCGCTCTCCGGTTGTGTGCGGATCGGGGCGAAGCCGCCCGGCACTTTCCTCACGCTGACGCCGGACGCGGCGCCGACTGCAGGCGCGACCAGCAGCGGCACCTTGAGCGAAGCGACGGTGGTGCTCGAACCTTCGGCCGCGGCATCGATCTCGGTGCTGCGTATTCCGGTGCAGATCGATGCTTCCAACGTCGCCTATATCCGCGGCACGCAGTGGGTGGAGCGCCCCAGCCGCGCCTTCCAGCACCTGCTCGCCGACACGCTGCGTGCACGCGGCAAGGGGCTGGTGGTCGAGACCGACCGCGCCACCACCGGCACGCGCATCGGCGGGCAACTGCTGGCGATGGGGTTCGATGCGCAGACGCGTTCAGCCGTTGTGCGCTTCGATGCGATGAAGTGGCTGGCAGGCGGCAAGATCGAGACGCGGCGCTTTGAAAGCACCGTGCGCGGTGTCGATCCCTCGCCGAACGAGATTGGCCCGGCTCTCAACAAAGCGGCCAACAAAGTGGCGGGCGAGATCGCAGACTGGGTGGGCTAAACCCGCGCCAGCACTGCAAACTTCGCCGCCGCGGCAAAGGCTGCATGCCGGCGCGCGCGGCGGTCCTGCGCTTCGGCGTCCTTGCCCCAGAGCTCGACCTGCCAGTCTTCCTCAAGATTGGCCGCATCCCATAGCGCGTCTACATCGGCCCCGGGTTCCACCGCCATCAGCCCGAGCACCAGCGAGGCAGCGAGCGATGCGGTGTTCTTCACTGCCGCCAGCGTGAAGCCGTCGCGCGTGGCGAGGTCTTCGCGCAGGCGGGCCACCGTTTCCTCGGGCTGCGGGCGGTGCATGATCCCGGCCACGCGCACGAAGCGTATATCCCATCGCGCCTCCGCGGCGGTCAGCAGCGGATCCCACACCGCGCGCTGGCGGATGCCGAGCGCTTCGTCCGGTTCGGCGCGGTAGCACAGGGTGTCGGTCTCGGCGTAGGGGATCAGTTCGTCCACCACCGCCGCCTTGCCGGGCGTCACCACGTCGATGGCGTAATCCGCCAAGTCGCGGAACACGAAGCGGGCGGGATCGATCTCCTCGCCTTGTCCGGACCACTCTGCCGCCATCGCTTCGGCCAGCGGCGCCGTCGGCACGATCTGCGGCGCACCGCCGACCGTACGCAGGCCCCGGCCATCGAGCATGACCCTGAAGCCGCTGCCTTCGACAGCAACGGTAACAGCCTTGTAGAAACGCTTCATGGACGACTTTTCCAGCGCCTCGCGAGCAAGAGCGGGACGACGAAAAAGTCGACTAGTCCTGCCGCGATCAGCACATAACCTGCCGCTTCGGGCAGCCTTGGCAGCCACGCGACTTTGCCGGTGATGATCAGCACCCCGCCAAGCGCCAGCAGCGCGCCGGACAGACGCACCATCTGAAGGACGGCAAAGCGCGCCGCGGCGGGATCGCGCTCCGGAGAGGTGTTCATTCCATGCCCTTCAGGAGCAGGCGCAGTTCGGCGATCGACCCGGCCACCGCCTCTGCCCCCGCTTCCACCAATTCGCGCGGGTGGTGATAGCCCCAGTCGACGCCGATGGCGCGGACCCCGGCGTTGACCGCCATGGACATGTCGAATGCGGTATCGCCGATCATCGCGGTCTCGCTCGGGCTCGCACCGCTTTCTGCAAGGCAAGCCTCGATCATGCTGGGGTGCGGCTTGGAGGGGTGCCGGTCCGCCGTCTGCAAGGTGATGAAGTGCCCGGCCAGACCATGCGTTTCGAGGCAGTGGGCAAGGCCTCGGTCGCTCTTGCCGGTGGCGACGCCGAGCAGCCAGCCCGCGCCTGCCAGTTCCTCGATCAGGGCGGCAATGCCTTCGTAGAGCGGTTCGGCCACTTGCCCCGCCATGCGCCGCTCACGGAACGCGTCGCGGTAGAGCTGCGCAAGCATCGAATGGTCGTCCGCCGTTCCATCGGGCCGCAGGCGGCGCATTGCCTCGGGCAGCGAAAGGCCGACCACGCGGCGCGTGGCATTGCGGTCCGGCGGGACGAGCCCAGCGGCCTCGAACGCCGCATCCATCGCCGCGCAGATATCGGCCTGGCTATCGACCAGGGTGCCGTCGCAATCGAAGATGGCCAGCCGCAAGCTCATTTCCCGAACTGCTCCATCAGCGCTGCGAGCGCGAGCTTGCCTTCGCCCTTGAGACCTTCGATCACGCGATTGCGCTCCTCGGCCGGCTTGTTCTGCGAAAGCTTCAGGGTGGGCCGCCAAGCCTCGACCGTCAACTCGAAGCCGACGATCATGTCCATCATGCGGTCGCGCTTGATCCGGGCCATCTTGTCCATGGTCCACGGCGTGCCTTCGCTCACCCGCGCCTCGTGATGCACCGAAACGTCTTCCAGCAATGCATGCAGCCCATCGCGGTCCATGCGCCGGACCGGGCCTTCCATTTCGAGCGCGAGGTAGTTCCACGTCGGCACCTGATCGGGATCGCTGTACCAGCGTGCCGAAATATAGCCGTCCGGCCCGTTGACCACCGCCAGCGCCCGCGCTCCATCGAGATGGCGTGTCAGCGCATTGCCGAGCGCGAGGTGGAACCGCAGCGTTCCCGCATCCGTCAGCAGCAGCGGCACGTGCGCCACGCGTGGGCCGTCCGGTGTGGTCAGGAAGACCATGCCGAAGCCGGTCTCCTCGATCAGCGCGGCGTAAAGCGCGCGGTCATCGCTGCGGAAGGCGGGATTGGGATGCATCAGGCCTTGGGCCCCCGGCGCGGCGGTGCACCGCGCTTCGGCGCTGCCTTGGGCGCGGTCGGCTTGCTGCCAACGCCCTTCTTGACACCCCCGCGCGGCTTCGGCGCGCTGCGACCGGACGGCGGCGCATCGGCGCGCTTGCGGCGCTCGCCCCGGCGTTCCTTGCGGTATTCCTTGGCGTGGGCCTTGGCGGCGCGTTTCTCGATCACCTTGTCCGGCACCAGCTTGACCGGTTCGAGCGGCAGGTCGCCATCTGCTTCCTCGAAGCCCAGTTGCGCCATGCTCGCAGCAAAGTGCTCGGGCAGCGGCGCGGTCACATCGAGAAGGTCGCCTTCGGGATGCTCGATCCTGAGGCGGCGCGCATGGAGGTGCATCTTGCGGCTGATCGAACCGGTCAGAAACGCGGCCTGCCCGCCATACTTGCCGTCGCCGACGATGGGATGCCCGATCGCCGCCATATGGACGCGCAGCTGGTGTGTGCGCCCCGTCAGCGGCTGAAGTTCCACCCAGCACGCGGCATTTCCCGCGCGGCCGATCACGCGGTAGCGGGTGCGGGCGGATTGGCCGTGCTCGGTCTCATCGACCATCATCTTCTCGCCGCCGGTGCCCGGCTGCTTGGCGAGCGGCAGTTCGATCAGGCCGTCCTTCACATCCGGCACGCCGGTTACCAGTGCCCAGTAGATCTTGCGTGCGCTGCGACCGGAAAAGCGCTTCGAAAAGAACGCAGCGCTGCCCGGGGTGCGGGCGATGAGGAGGACGCCCGAGGTGTCCTTGTCGAGCCGGTGGACGAGACGCGGGCGCGGACCCTTCTCCTCGGCATAGGCATCGAGCAGGCCGTCGACATGCTCATGCGTGCCGCTGCCGCCTTGCGTGGCGAGGCCGGGCGGTTTGTTCAGCACGATCGCGGCGCGGTCCTTGGTCAGCACCATGCTCTCGGCCAGCGCAAGCTGCTCCTCTGTCAACGGTTTCTTCGGCCGCGTGCCCTTGATCCCGGCAGGCGCGGAGCCACCCGGCGGAACGCGCAGGACCTGGCCCTTCTCCAGCCGCGTATCGACATCGGCGCGTTTGCCATCGACGCGCAGCTGTCCGGTGCGCGCCCAGCGCGAGACTGTGGCGAAGCCGACCGCAGGCAAATTGCGTTTGAACCAGCGGTCGAGCCGCACGCCGTCGTCATCTTTGGTGACGGTGAACTGGCGGACGTCGTCCGATGCGTCGGGGCCGCTCATGCCGCCACCCGCATCAGCCAGAGCCCGGCAAACAGCGCGGCAAAACCTGCCACCAGCGATGCAGCCACATAGGCCGCCGCCAGCCCCAGCTGCCCGCGTTCAACAAATAGCGCGAACTCCAGCGCGAAGGAGGAAAACGTGGTGTAGCCGCCCAGCACGCCGACGCCGAGCAGCAGCCGCCACTGCTCGCCTCCGCTGCCATGCCGAGCAAGCCAGCCTGCAAGAAGCCCCATCGCGGCGCTGCCCAATACGTTGACGGTGAGCGTTGCCCAGGGGAAAGCGCTCGCGGCGACTGGCCCGATGGCGGCAAGATAAAGGCGACCAGTCTGGTAGCGCAGCCACGCGCCGAGCGCGCCGCCGGCAGCGACCGCAAGGCCGGGTGGGACACTGGAAAGCAAAGGTGTGGTAGGCGTCATTCGCCATGCCCCTAACGCAGGCAGGCGCCAAATGCACGAGATTGCTTGCCTTGGCGGGCCTCTTTTGGTAGCGGGCGCCCCGTTGGAGCCGATCCCGTCGGATTCGGCCCGTTATCTATTTCATAAATTCAAGGTGACTCCCGCGTGGGCGGGCTCTCGCCATCAGCATTGAGGTGTAGCGATTTATGCAGATTCTCGTTCGCGACAACAATGTCGACCAGGCCCTCCGCGCGCTCAAGAAGAAGCTGCAGCGTGAAGGCGTGTACCGCGAGATGAAGCTGCGCCGTCACTTTGAGAAGCCCTCGGAAAAGCGCGCCCGCGAAAAGGCCGCCGCTGTGCGCCGCGCCCGCAAGATGGAGCGCAAGCGGCTTGAGCGCGACGGCGGCAAGTAAGCTGCTGTCGGGGCAGCGCGTTCTGCCCCTAAGCCTCTTGCGATAAGGGTCCGGCTGGGCCAAGAGGGCGCCGTATTCGCGGCGCCCTTTCGCTTGTCCGGCTTCTCGCCGTCTCGCGTTCGGGCCTCAGATTGGAGCCGCCCGCAGGCTCCGCAAAAGGGGAAGACATGTCGGAAATCACCCGCGTTCCGCTCCAGCCGGTCGGCAAGGGATCGCTCACCCGCATCTGGATCGGCGTGATTCTCGCGCTGCTGATCGGCGCGACGGCTGCCTGGTCGACGCGCTATCAGGGTCTCGTCGTCGAAACGCTCAAGGCGGGCTCGGGCCCATCGCCGACGCTCGGCGATGTCGTGCTGGTGAACTATGCCGGCCACCTCGCCAACGGCAAGGAATTCGACAAGGGCGAGAAGGTCGCCATGCCGGTCGAGGGCGTGATCCCCGGCTTCAGCAAGGGTCTGCAGAAGATGCAGCGCGGCGGCAAGTACAAGCTCGTGATCCCGGCTGCGATGGCCTATGGCGCGCAGGATCAGAAGAACCCCTCGACGGGTGAAGTGGTGATCCCCGCCAACAGCGACCTGACGTTCGACGTCGAACTGCTCGATTTCAAGAGCGCGGCCGAGATCGAGCAGCGCCGCCAGATGCTGCAACAGCTGCAGCAGCAGATGGGCAGCGCGCCGAAGGGCGGCGCTGAATCGGCGCCGCAGCCCTGATCCAATTCCCGGCCGGTGGAATGATCCGCCGGCCCCAGTTCTAGCGAAAGACAGCCATGTCCGTAGACACCGCCACGGTGGCCAGGATCGCCTCGCTGGCCCGCATCAAGGTGGCCGATGACGAGATCGCGGCGATGGTGCCCGAACTCAACGGCATCCTCGCGTGGGTCGAGCAGCTCGGTGAAGTGAATGTGGAAGGGATCGCGCCGATGACGGCGGTGATCCCCAACAAGCAGCGCCTGCGCGACGATGTCGTCAATGCCGATCCGCTGACCGGCGGCGATGTGCGGGACAAGGTGCTCTCCAACGCGCCCGCCGGTGAACATGGCTTCTTCGGCGTGCCCAAGGTGATCGAATGATGGTTGATGCAAGCGTTGCGCCCATGTGCTTCGACAAGCTCAGCACGAGCGGTATTCTTGTTTCAGTCCAGTTCCCGCTCATGCTGAGCTTGTCGAAGCATGTTGGCGCGGTCGTCGGGATAGAATTGGCATGACGGAGCTTACAGACCTTGGCGTCGCCGCGATCCGCGAGGGCGTGGCGAAGGGCGACTTTACTGCAGTCGAAGTGGCTGGCGCGTTCAACGCTGCCGTCGCCGAAGCGCAGGACGCGCTCAACGCCTTCATCACGCTGACACCCGAGAAGGCGCTTGAAGCCGCTGCTGCCGTCGATGCAGACCGCGCGGCGGGCAAGCCGCTCGGCAAGATGGCCGGTGTGCCGATCGGCATGAAGGACTTGTTCGCGACGACGGGCACCAAGACCACCGCCGCCTCGAACATCCTCGGCAACTTTGTCCCGCCATACGAATCTACCGTTTCGCAGAAGCTGTGGGATGCGGGCGCGGGCATGCTCGGCAAGCTCAACCTCGACCAGTTCGCGATGGGCTCCTCGAACGAGACGAGCGCGTTTGGCAACGTGATCTCGCCGTGGCGGCGTGAAGGCAGCGATGCGCAGCTCGCGCCCGGTGGCTCCTCGGGCGGCTCCTCAGCGGCGGTTTCGGCTCGCATTGCGCCTGCCGCGACCGGCACCGACACCGGCGGCTCGATCCGGCAGCCCGCCGCCTTCACCGGCATTTCGGGGATCAAGCCGACCTACGGACGCTGCTCGCGCTGGGGCATCGTCGCCTTTGCGTCCAGCCTCGATCAGGCAGGCCCGATGGCGCGCGACGTGCGCGATTGCGCGATCATGCTGGAAGCGATGGCCGGTTTCGATCCCAAGGATTCGACCAGCCTCGATCTGCCCGTGCCGGAGTGGGAAGCCAATCTGAACGCCGACTTGCGCGGCAAGAAGGTCGGCATCCCGCGCGAATACCGCATGGACGGCATGGACGCCGACGTCGCCCGCGTGTGGGACGAAGGCATCGCGTGGCTCAAGGATGCGGGCGCCGAGATCGTCGACATCAACCTCGCGCATACCAAGTATGCGCTGCCCGCATACTACATCATCGCCCCCGCTGAAGCCTCCTCGAACCTCGCTCGGTACGACGGCGTGCGCTATGGCCTGCGCGATCTGCCGCAGGGTGCGGGCCTGCAGGACATGTACGCGGCTACCCGCGCCGCCGGGTTCGGGGCTGAAGTTAAGCGCCGCATCCTGATCGGCACCTACGTGCTCTCTGCGGGCTTCTACGATGCCTATTACACGCAGGCGCAGAAGGTCCGCACGCTGATCAGCCGCGACTTCATGAACGCGTTCCAGACCGTCAACGTGATCCTCGCCCCCACGGCGCCGACCGCCGCCTTCGGCCTTGGCGAGATGGTGAGCGATCCGCTGGCGATGTACCTCAACGACGTGTTCGCCGTGCCCGCCTCGCTGGCAGGCCTTCCCGCCATGTCGGTGCCTGCGGGTCTCGACCGGCTGGGTCTGCCGCTGGGGCTCCAGCTGATCGGCCGCCCGTTCGATGAACAGGGCGTGCTCGATGCGGGTCTGGCAATCGAAAGCCGCGCGGGGTTCACCGCCCGTCCGGCGAAGTGGTGGTAAGCATGAGCGACTATCGTATCCAGGGCGCAACGGGTGAATGGGAGGTCGTGATCGGCCTTGAAGTCCATGCGCAGATCAGCACGCAGGCGAAGCTCTTCTCGGGCGCGGCGACCGCGTTCGGTGCGGAGCCCAACACGCAGGTCAGCCTCGTCGATGCGGCGATGCCGGGCATGCTGCCCGTGCCCAACATGGAATGCATCCGCCAGGCCGTGCGCACCGGCCTCGCGATCAATGCGCAGATCAACAAGTGGTCGCGTTTCGACCGCAAGAACTACTTCTACGCGGATCTGCCGCAGGGCTACCAGATCAGCCAGCTCTACCACCCCATCGTGGGCGAAGGCGCGATCGAGGTGCAGCTCGACGACAAGAACCCCGAGAGCACCAAGACCATCGGGATCGAGCGCATCCATGTCGAGCAGGACGCGGGCAAGCTGATGCACGATCAGCACCCGACGATGTCCTACGTCGACCTCAACCGTTCTGGCGTGGCGCTGATGGAAATCGTCAGCCGGCCGGACATGCGCTCGCCGGCGGAAGCGGGGGCCTACCTCTCCAAGCTGCGCACGATCCTGCGCTATGTCGGCTCGTGCGACGGCAATATGGATCAGGGCTCGATGCGCGCGGACGTCAACGTCTCGGTGCGCCGCCCGGGCGAGCCCTTCGGCACGCGGACCGAGACGAAGAACGTCAACTCGGTGCGCTTCGTGATGGCCGTGGTCGAGCAGGAAGCCAAACGCCAGGTCGCGCTGCTGGAGGACGGCGGCAAGGTCGTGCAGGAAACCCGTCTCTACGATCCGGACCGCAACGAGACCCGCTCCATGCGCAGCAAGGAAGACGCGCACGACTACCGCTACTTCCCCGATCCGGACCTGCTGCCGGTGGAACTCGACGATGCCTTCGTCGAGGAATGCCGCGCCAGCCTGCCCGAACTGCCGGATGCCAAGCGCCACCGCTATGAAACCGCGCTGGGGCTCTCCGCCTACAACGCGGGCGTGCTGACCGCCGAGGTCGAGACCTCGCGCTGGTTCGAGGCGCTGCTCGCGGCAAGCGCGGCAAAGCACGGCAAGCCGGAAGGCGAGGTCGCCAAGCAGGCGGCCAACTGGCTGACGTCCGAACTGTTCGGCGCGCTCAACAAGCTGGGCAAGGGCCTTGCCGAAAGCCCGGTCAGCCCGGAAGCGGGCGGCGAACTGCTGGCGCTCGTCGGCAAGGGCACGATCTCGGGCAGCGCGGCCAAGCAGGTGCTCGAGAAGATGCTCGAGACGGGTGACGCCCCGGGCGTGATCGTCGAGCGCGAGGGCCTGACGCAGACTTCCGACACCGGCGCGATCGAGGCGGCGGTCGATGCCGTGCTGGCTGCGAATGGTGACAAGGTCGCGCAGTACAAGGGCGGCAAGGAAGCCCTGTTCGGCTTCTTCGTCGGTCAGACGATGAAGGCCATGCAGGGCAAGGGCAATCCGCAGCTCGTCAACGAAGTGCTGAAGGCGAAGCTGGCCTGAGGCCGGCTTCGCCCAGCGCGCCTTACTCCGCTTTCAGCACTTCCACTGGCAGGCCCAGCCCGTCGAGCTGCGGTCTGACCTTGGCCGCGTCGCCGACGACGACCCAGACAATGCGGCTGGGATCGATGATCTTGCGCGCCGCCGCGTCGAGGTCGGCGGGCGTCATTGCGCGGTAGCGGGCCGGAAGCGTGGCGTAGTAGTTGTCCGGACGCTTGTAGGTCTCGATCTTGGCCACGCCTTCGAGGACCGCGCCCGAGGTTTCGAACGCGCCGGGCAGTTCGCGCGCGCTGCCCTGGGTGGCGAGCGCGGTCTCTTCCGGTGTGGTGCCCTTGGCACCGAGATAGCGCGTCATTTCGCCCTGCAGTTCGCGGATCGAGGGGCCGGTCTGATCGGTCTGGACGGGGGCGATGATCCGGAAGATCAACCGGTCCGCACGGTCGCTGATCGCGCTGTCGACACCGTAGGACCAGCCCTTGGTCTCGCGCAGGTTGGTGTTCATGCGGCTGAGGAAATCGCCGCCGAGCACGTCGTTGGCGGTGCGCAGGGTGACCGTGTCGTCGGTGCCCTTGACCGCGATGACTTCGCCGCCGACGATCATCGACTGCGGCGAGCCGGGCCGGTCGATGAGCACGATGCGCGGGGCAGGTGTGGGGATCGGCGAGGAGAAGTCCTTGACCGGCGGGGCCATGCGGTTCGACGGCCAATCACCGAAGCTCTTTTCGAGTAGTGGAACCACATCGGCGAGCCTGGTATCGCCCACGACATAGATCGTCGCGCGGTCGGGACGCAGCCAGCGGGCGTGGAAGGCGGCGAGATCGGCGCGGGTCAGCTTCTTCACCACATCCGCTTCGCCTGTGCCCGTCGGAGCATAACCATAGGGATGGGCCGGGCCGTAGATCGCCGGGTAGAGCGTGCGGCTGGCGAGCGAATAAGGGTCGGTGCGCTCGGACTGGATCGTGCTCAGCTGCTGGGCGCGCACGCGTTCAAGCTCCGCCGGATCGAGAGCGGGGTGGCGCACGTAATCGGCGAGGAGATCAAGCGAGGGCGCGAGGTTGGGCACCAGCGCGTTGAGTTCGAATGCGGTCGAATCGGGCAGGCCGACGCCGTTGATCGAGGCGCCCAGCGTTTCCTTGGCGCGGGCGAGGGCGGAGGAATCGAGGCTGGTGGTGCCCTCGTTCATCAGCCGCAGCAGCAGCGATGTGGTCCCGCGCGCGTCCTTGGGATCGGCGGCGTAGCCCGCATCGAACGAGACGCGCACCGAGACGACCGGCACCGCGCTGCGGCGGGCGAAGACGACCTTGATACCGTTCTTGAGGCTGGTGCGCTCGATGGCGGGGAAATCGAGCGTGGGGACTTCGCCGCCGGACGGGATCTTGCTGCGGTCGGCATCCGCGGTGGTCACCGCTGCTGCGGTCACGGCCGACGCCGGGGCGGCCGGAGGCAGCGCCGCATCACCGCCGCGCGCTTCGCCGCCGCCGGTGCGATTGCCCGGCACGACCGTCAGCGCGAAGACCGGGCGCTTGAGCCACTTGGCCAGCGCATCGCGCACCGCAGCTGGGGTGAGCTTGGCCGCGGCTTCGAGTTCCTTGCGGTAGTTGGCCGGATCGCCCGAATAGAGCAGTCCCTCGGCCAGGGTAGCGGCCTTGCCGCCGCCGCCACCGACCGATTCGAGCGAGCGGATCTCGCTGGCGGCGAACGACGTGGCGGCGCGGGCGAGCTCGTCTGCCGTTGGACCTTCGGTCATCAGGCGGGTGAGCTCGGCATCGAGCGCTGCGCCGACCTTGGCGGGGGCCGCGCCTGGCTTCACATCGGCTTCCATGATGAATTGGCCGCCCTGCGCGAAGACATCTGCGTGGGCGGAGGCGGACACGGCGGTCTGCGCGCCGCGCACCAGCGCATCGTCGAGCCGCGAGCTGGCGAGGCCGCCGAGGATCAGGCCGCCGACCTGCAGCGGCAGGTAGTCGGGGTTGTCGAGACCGGGGATCGCCCACATGCGGTAGACGCGGGTGGTGGCGACGCGGTCCTGCACGGTGCGGGCGATGGGGGCGGGGAGCGTCGGCACCGGTACGCTGACCGGCTGGACGGCGGGGCCGGCGGGGATCGCGCCGAACCACTTGGTGACCTTGGCCTTGGCGGTGGCGGCATCGATATCGCCAGCCAGCACGAGGATCGCGTTGTTAGGGCCGTAGTGATCGCGGAACCAGCCCTTCACGTCGGCAAGGCTGGCGCTGTCGAGGTCCGCCATCGAGCCGATCGTGGTGTGGTGATAGGGATTCCCGGCGGGGTAGAGCGTCTCGTACTCTTCGTACTCGATCAGGCCGAAGGGCGCGTTGTCACCCTGCCGCTTCTCGTTCTGGACGACGCCGCGCTGGTTATCGAGCTTCTCCTGCGTGACCGCGCCGAGCAGGTGGCCCATGCGGTCGCTCTCGAGCATCAGCGCACGGTCGAGCGCGGCGGTCGGTACTGTCTCGTAATAGTTGGTGCGGTCGAACCAGGTCGTCCCGTTTGCGTCGGTCGCGCCCACTTCCTTGAGCGGGGTGAAGAAGTCTTCCGGCGCGTTTTCCGAACCGTTGAACATCAGGTGCTCGAAGAGGTGGGCGAACCCGGTCTTGCCGCGCGGTTCGTTCTTCGAGCCGACCTTGTACCAGACGGAAACCCCGACGACCGGCGCCTTGCGATCGGTGTGGACGAGGACGGTGAGGCCGTTGGGCAGAGTGAAGCGCTCGTAGGGGATGTCGACCGCCTTGACGAGATCGGCGACCGGCGCTGCCTTGATTGCGGGAGCAGCCGGATCGGCAGCCAGCGCAGGGACGGCGGCAAGGAGGACTGGAAGCGCGAGGAGGGAGGCCATCAACGAACGGGGCATGGTGATCCTGCAGCTGGGGCGGACCACCGGTTGGCGGTCGCGCGGGAAGGGATGCGTGCTCTGTTCCAGAGCATGGCGCGGCTGAACAGAAGCAAAATCGATTCGAGAGACGCTTGGCCTACTCGGGGTGGGGGTTGACACGGTTGACACAGTCCTGAGGAATAACTCGGTTCGATTAGTGCGGGCGTTTTGATCGACTGAGGCGATCATCAGGTTTGGCAGGGTGTCGCGGCCAAAGGTCATCGTGAGAACCATAGCGAGTTCGCCGGCTGTAGGACAGTGAGCGCCCGACGAACGTCGGTCCGGTACCGACGGGGAGCCAATGCGGTCCAGATCTTGGGCAGCGATACGCTTTCCCAAAATGCAGGATGGATGCATGAAACCTTCGACGAACGACCATGGAATTTTGATCCAGCTCCTTGTGTGGCCGAAATGACACACTACCTCTGATGCCATAGGAGGACGTTCGCACCATGAACCTCGAGAAATTCACCGACCGCGCCAAGGGCTTTCTGCAGGCGGCGCAGACCGTTGCCATCCGCAACAGCCACCAGCGGATTGGCCCCGAGCACTTGCTGAAGGCCTTGCTGGAGGACAGCGAGGGCATGGCATCGGGGCTGATCCAGCGTGCCGGCGGTACGGCATCCGTCGCGCTGGCCGAAGTGGACAAGGCGCTGGCCAAGATCCCGGCGGTATCGGGCGGCGGGGCGCAGCAGACGCCCGGCCTCGACAACGATGCCGTGCGCGTGCTCGACGCGGCGGAGCAGATCGCGGCCAAGAGCGGCGATGCCTATGTCACCGTGGAGCGCATGCTCGTGGCGCTGACCTTGGCGACTACCACTGCGGCCGGGCAGGCCTTGAAGGCCGCGAATGTGACGGCGCAGGCGCTCGAAGCGGCGATCACTGCGCTGCGCGGTGGGCGCACGGCGGACAGCGCGGGGGCGGAGAACGCCTATGAGGCGATGAAGAAGTATGCCCGCGACCTCACCGAAGCGGCGCGCGAGGGCAAGCTCGACCCCGTCATCGGGCGCGACGAGGAAATCCGCCGGACGATCCAGATCCTCGCGCGGCGGACCAAGAACAACCCGGCGCTGATCGGCGAACCCGGCGTGGGCAAGACCGCGATTGCGGAAGGCCTCGCGCTGCGCATCGCCAATGGCGACGTGCCCGACAGCCTCAAGCACCGCCGCCTGATGGCGCTCGACATGGGCAGCCTGATCGCGGGCGCGAAGTATCGCGGCGAGTTCGAGGAGCGCCTCAAGGCCGTGCTCGACGAGGTGAAAGGCGCGGAAGGCGAGATCATCCTGTTTATCGACGAGATGCACACGCTGATCGGCGCGGGCAAATCGGAAGGCGCAATGGATGCGGGCAACCTGCTGAAGCCGGCGCTGGCGCGCGGCGAGCTGCACTGCATCGGCGCGACGACGCTCGACGAGTACCAGAAGTACGTCGAGAAGGACCCCGCGCTGCAGCGGCGGTTCCAGCCGGTGTTCGTGGGCGAGCCGACGGTGGAGGACACCATCTCGATCCTGCGCGGCCTCAAGGAAAAGTACGAGCTGCACCACGGCGTGCGGATCACCGACGGCGCGATTGTCGCGGCGGCGACGCTGTCCAACCGCTACATCGCGGACCGCTTCCTGCCGGACAAGGCGATCGACCTCATGGACGAGGCCGCCAGCCGGTTGCGCATGGAAGTGGAGAGCAAGCCCGAGGAGATCGAGAACCTCGACCGGCGGATCATCCAGCTGAAGATCGAGGAAATGGCGCTCGCCAAGGAAAGCGACAGTGCCTCGAAGGACCGGCTGGCGGCGCTGCGCGAGGAGCTTGCGAACCTGGAGCAGCAGTCGGCGGAACTGACGACGCGCTGGCAGAACGAGCGCGACAAGATCGCGGCGGAAGGCAAGATCAAGGAAGCGCTCGATGCGGCGCGGATCGAGCTGGAGCAGGCGCAGCGGCAGGGCGATCTCGGCAAGGCGGGCGAGCTCGCCTATGGCCGGATTCCCGAGCTGGAGAAGCAGCTCGCCGAAGCGCAGGGCATGGCCGAGAACGCCTTGCTGCGCGAGGAAGTGACCGCGGACGACATCGCCGGGGTGGTCAGCCGCTGGACCGGGGTGCCGGTCGAGCGGATGCTGCAGGGCGAGCGCGAGAAGCTGCTCAAGATGGAAGAGATCATCGGCAAGCGGGTGATCGGCCAGCGCGATGCGGTGGTGGCGGTTTCCAAGGCCGTGCGGCGCGCGCGGGCGGGGCTGCAGGACCCGAACCGGCCGCTGGGCTCGTTCCTGTTCCTCGGCCCCACGGGCGTTGGCAAGACCGAGCTGACCAAGGCGCTCGCTGGATTCCTGTTCGATGACGACAACGCCATGGTGCGCATCGATATGTCCGAGTTCATGGAGAAGCACTCCGTGAGCCGGCTGATCGGCGCGCCTCCGGGCTATGTCGGGTATGACGAAGGCGGTGTGCTGACCGAGGCGGTGCGGCGGCGGCCCTATCAGGTCGTGCTGTTCGACGAGGTGGAGAAGGCGCATCAGGACGTGTTCAACGTGCTGCTGCAGGTGCTCGACGACGGCCGCCTGACCGACGGGCAGGGCCGCGTGGTGGACTTCACCAACACGCTGATCGTGCTGACCTCGAATCTGGGTAGCCAGTATCTGGCGAACCTCGAGGAAGGGCAGGATGTCTCGAGCGTCGAGCCGCAGGTGATGGATGTGGTGCGGGCGCACTTCCGGCCGGAGTTCCTCAACCGGCTGGACGAGATCATCCTGTTCCACCGGCTGGGCCACGAGCACATGGCGCCGATCGTCGACCTGCAGGTGGCGCGGGTGCAGGCGCTGCTGAAGGATCGCAAGATCGTGATCGACCTCACCGAAGCGGCGAAGCGCTGGCTGGGCCGGGTGGGCTACGATCCGGTCTATGGCGCAAGGCCGCTGAAGCGCGCGGTGCAGCGCTATGTGCAGGACCCGCTGGCCGAGCGGCTGCTGGGGGGCGAGGTCCCCGATGGAAGCACGGTGCGGATCGACGAGGGGGATGGGGCGCTGACGTTTTCGGTCGCCTGAGCCGGGATGCCCCCTCCCCGGTGGGGAGGGGTTGGGGGAGGGGGTACGGCGCTTGCGGTTCGAGCGCTTGTTACCCCCACCCGGCCTCCCCCGAGCGGGGGAGGGGCAGGTCAGCTTGCGGTGCAGGCGCAGCTCTCGCCCGCCGGCACAGCCCGGCCGCAGCTTTTGCATAGCACATGCTCGCCCTCGGCCAGCCCATGGCCGAGGGCGACGCGTTCGTCGAACACGAAGCATTCGCCCTGCCAGAGGCTCTCTTCGGCGGGCACTTCTTCGAGGTAGCGCAGGATGCCGCCCTTGAGGTGGTAGACCTGCTCGACCCCCTCGGCCTTGAGGAAGGCGGTGGATTTTTCGCAGCGGATGCCGCCGGTGCAGAACATTGCCACTTTGGGCTGCTTGCCCTTGCCTAGGAGTCGTTCGCGTTCGGCGCGGAACCAGGCGGGGAACTCGCGGAAGGAGCGGGTCTCGGGATTGATCGCGCCCGCAAAGGTGCCGACGGCGACTTCGTAGTCGTTGCGCGTATCGATCACGATGGTCTCGGGATCGCTGATAAGCGCGTTCCAGTCGTGCGGGGCGACGTAGGTGCCGACGCTCGCCAGCGGGTCGATGTCGGGCTGCCCCATCGTGACGATCTCCCGCTTCAGGCGGACCTTGAGGCGGCCGAAGGGCATTTCGCTGGCGGCGGAATACTTCACGTCAAGGCCCGCGCAGCCGGGCAGGGCGCGGATGTGGGCGATGATGGCCGCGATCCCCTCGGTGGTGCCGGCGATGGTGCCGTTGATGCCTTCGCGGGCGAGAATCAGCGTGCCCCTGATGCCTTGCGCTTCGGCAAGTTCGAGGAGCGGCGCGCGCAGGGCAGCCGGGTCCTCGAAGCGAGCGAAGCGGTAGAGGGCGGCGACGGTGAGCGGGGCAGGCATTGCGGCGCGGTAACCGATGAGCCGCGCCGGGCAAAGGGGGCATGCCTAGGGGCCCTTGCGGTCCAGTTCCTCGTTGAGTCGCAGCGAGGCGCGCCAGAAGAAGAAGGCGGGGACGAAGCCGATCACCGCTGCGCCATATAGCACCCAGCGCACGCTTTCGTCACCGGCAACCGGCTTGATCCAGTCCGACAGCATGCCGAAGAAGAGCGGACCGAGGCCGAGCCCGATGAGGTTCTGGCTGAAAAGCAGGACCGCGCTGGCCATGGCGCGGGCTTCGGGTTTCACGAGGCCTTGTGCGCTCGAAAAGCAGGGGCCGTAGTAGAGCGAATTGAGCAGGGTGGGGATCATCAGCAGCGCGAGCGCCCAGCGCCAGTCAGTCATGACATAGGAAGCGATGGCGAGCGGGACAGCGACGGCAAATCCGATGGCGGGGGCGGTGAGGACGTGCTGCCGATTGACCTTGCCGAAACGGTCGGCCAGCCAGCCGCCGGAAAAAGTACCGACGATGGCCGCAATCCCGCCCCAGATGCCGAACCAGAAGCCGGTTTCGCCCGCGCTGAGGCCGTGGGTGCGCTGGAAGAAGATCGTCGTCCAGGTCGCTTTGCCATAGCTGAGGAAAGCGGCTGCGGAACCTGCCGCGACAACGAGCACATAGGCCCGCGAACCGAGGATTTCGGCCAGCGCTTCGCGGTTGGACAGGGTGCGGGGCAGATGCGGGCTCGGCGCACTGCGCAAGGCCTTGGCGCAGCGCGGATCGCGCAGCAGCAGCAGGACTACAGCTGCAAGCAGGATGCCGGGAAGGCCCACCACGACGAAAGCCATGCGCCAGCCCCAAGAATCGGCGAGCAGTCCGCCGATCAGCATCCCGAGCAGGGTGCCGACCGGGATGCCCAGCGCATAGTTCGCCATAGCCGAGGCGCGCTTTTCGGGTGGGGCGAGATCGGCGATCAGCGAATGGGCAGCGGGCGAGCAGCCGGCTTCGCCCACGCCGACGCCGATGCGGGCGAGGAGCAATTGCAGGAAGCTCTGCGCCTGGCCGCACAGCGCCGTCATGGCTGACCAGATGACGAGCGCGCCGGCAATCAGCCCTACGCGGTTGGTTGAAGGCTTGTCGGCGAAGCGAGCGATAGGAATGCCAAGGAAAGTGTAGAACGCCGCGAACGCGATCCCCGTCATCAGGCCGATCTGGGTATCGGACAGACCGAGATCGCGGCGGATCGGTTCGGCGAGTATGTTGACGATCTGGCGATCGAGGAAGTTGAAGATGTAGACGACGAGCAGGACCGCGAGGACGAGGTGCAGCGATTGGGATCTTGATGCTTGCGCTGCTGGTTCGTTCATCCGCTTCCCTTCATGGGTCTGATCCCTTCCGCCATTACCCTTCCGTCAACCCATTCGGGCTGCCACCTCCCCATTTGCACTTTGCGAAAATGGGGTTGACCTTCAGGCCCCTGCCTTCAGCGCATACTCCCACGCTGTATCCGCCAGCGGGCCGACGCGGTCGGACATGGCCTTGGCGTGGGCGCTGCTGGCGGTGCCGTCGAGGTAGCGCTTCTTGATGCCCTGGATGATGCCGGCGAGGCGGAAGTAGTTGTAGGCTAGGTACCAGTCCATGCCCGGGAGACCGTCGCGCCCCGTCTTCTCGCAGTAGCGCGCGACGACTTCGTCGAGCTCCGGAATGCCGAGCGCGGCGCGGTCGAGGTCGGCGACGCCCGAGCGGCCGCCGTTGTCGGTGGACCAGGCCATGCAGAAATAGGTGAAATCGGCGAGGGGATCCCCCAGGGTCGAGAGTTCCCAGTCGAGCACGGCGAGCGGCTTGGGCTCGCCATGGGCGAAGATCATGTTGTCGATGCGGTAGTCGCCGTGGACGACGCTGGTGCGGGTCTGTTCGGGCAGAGTGCGCGGGAGCCACTCGATCAGGCGCTCCATCGGCTCCATGCGTTCGGTTTCGGAGAGGCGGTACTGCTTGGTCCAGCGATCGACCTGGCGACCGAAGTAGTTGCCGGGCTTGCCGAAATCGGAAAGGCCGACGGCATCGACGTCCACGCTGTGGAGCGCGGCGAGGGTGTCGACCATCGCGAAATAGGTCGCGCGGCGCTCTTCGGGCGAAGCGCCTGGCATGGCGCCGTCCCAGATCGTGCGGCCATCGACGCAGCCCATCACGTAAAACCAGCTGCCGACGACATCGTCATCGGTGCAGAGGCCATATTGCGGGGCGACGGGGAAGCCGGTGGGGGCGAGCGCGGCCTGCACCTTGTATTCGCGGTCCACCGCGTGCGCGCTGGGGAGCAGCTTGCCGAAGGGCTTGCGGCGCAGGACATAGGGGCCAGACGGCGCATCGATCCGGTATGTGGGATTCGACTGGCCGCCCTTGAACTTGGAAACGGTGAGCGGGCCTGTGAAGCCCGCGACATTGGCTTCGAACCAAGCGGTGAGCTTCGCTTCGTCGAGCTTGTCCGCGCCTTCGGGGGTTACGGTGCCGGTGAAGGCGGCCTGGGCGTCGATAGCTTCGGTCATTGGTCTTTCCCGTTGGTGAGGCCGCGTCCTGCCGCAGCCTGCTCCCCTTTACCCCGGTTGTGTCCCGGGGTTTCCTGTTGATTGGACTAGTCGAACACGATCACCGAGCGGGCAGAGTGGCCGGCCTTCATCTTCTCGAAGCCTTCGTTGATGCCTTCGAGCGGGATGCGCTCGGCGATGATGGTGTCGAGATCGAGCAGGCCGCGCATGTAGAAATCGACGAGGCGGGGGAGATCAACCGGGAAGTGGTTCATGCCCATGATCGCGCCCTGCAGCTTCTTGCCCGAGAGCAGATCGAAGGCGGAGAGGCCGACCTTGTGCTGGAGCGGCATCATGCCGAGGATCGTGGCGGTACCGCCGCGGCGGAGCGAGGCGACCGCGAGATCGCCCGAGGCGGGGCGGCCGACGGCTTCGACCGCGTGATCGACGCCGCCCTTGGTCAACTCGACGATCTGCTTGGCGGCATCGGGATCGAGCGCATCTACCACGTCGGTGGCGCCGAGCTTGATCGCGAGTTCGCGCTTCTCCGGCATCGGATCGGCGGCGATGATCCGGCCGGCGCCGGCGATCTTGGCCGCGTTGATCGTCGCGAGGCCGACGCCGCCGCAGCCGATCACTGCGACGGTTTCACCCGGCGTGACCTTGCAGGCGTTGAAGATCGTGCCCGCGCCTGTGGTGACGGCGCAGCCGATGACGGCGGCGCGGTCCAGCGGCATCTCGGGATTGATGGCGACGCAGGCATGCTCGTGGATCAGCATCATTTCGGCGAAGGCCGAGAGATTGAGCATCTGGTTCACCACGCTGCCGTCGCTTGAGCGGGTAAGGCGCGGGGCCTCGCCTGGGCGGCGGCGCGTATCCCCGCCGAGGCAGAGCGCCATGCGGCCGGTGACGCAGAACTCGCAGTGGCCGCAGAAGGCGGAGAGGCAGGTGACGACGGCATCGCCCTTCTTCACCGTGCGCACTTCGCTGCCGACTTCCTCAACGATGCCGGCCGCCTCGTGTCCGCCGACGCAGGGCATCGGGTGCGGATAGGTGCCTTCGATGAAGTGCAAGTCCGAATGGCACAGGCCGCAAGCGGCGGTGCGGATCAGCACTTCATGCGGGCCGGGCTTCGATACGGTGAGCTGGTCGATGACGAGCGGCTGGCCGGCGGCTTCGAGGATGGCGGCTTTCATGGGGGCTACCTTGCACAGTTCCCCTCCCGCCTGCGGGAGGGGTTAGGGGAGGGTGTGTTGGGGTTGAGCTCGAACAT
>NZ_LJHZ01000035.1:0-24598 GCF_001296055.1 Novosphingobium sp. AAP93 | reverse complement strand
TCGATATGGTGGCATAACCCAATTGAAACTGCCTCCGGAAAACCCGGGACGCTTCATCGGCAAGGATGCCAGCTACCGTGTTCAGGAAGACGGATTTGCCGTTCCCACCATGACCATGCACGAAGAACAGGGCGTGTTCCTTGGTGTCCCCGGTGAGCGCATAGCCGCAGATTTGCTGGAGGTAGCGAACCATCTCTGGATCATGCCCTGTCGCTTCATCGAGGAAGCGAAGCCATGTCGCTGGTGAACCTTCCTCTGGTGCACAGGCAGTCACCTTGGTGATGGCATCCTTTGGACATGCAGGGCGCAGATCGCCTGTCTTCAAGTCCACCGTGCCATTCGGTGTCCCCAGCAGGTAGGTGTGCGCATCCCAGTAGCTGCTCTCGACAGAGTGCGTTGGTTGGGATTGCAGCATCTTCTCGACGCCATTGATCACGGACGACTTATTGAAGCTCGTCGCACCTGCGCTCAGTTCACGTATGATTTCACGAACCATGTAGTTCACACGCTTGGTGCCGTCAGTCTCCCAGTGGTTTCCATTGAAAAGAAACCATTTTCCGCTCGTGTGACAGAAGCGACTGATATCGCCATGGCGGTCCGTGAACTCACGAGCAAAGCGATCTTCGGATAGCTGTTGGGTGCCCAGTGGCTGCCCATTGTGCAGAATCCACGGTTGCTTCTTGCCCTTAGAGAACCCGCTTTTGAACGTGTCCTGCGCTTCCTGCGCAGGCAGACCATTCATCATGGCAGCGGAAAGCAAGGTTAGCTTGGCCATCTCGGCATCGATCAGATTTGCGCCAGCGAACTGACCCATCTTGAACGCCGACGCATTCAGTTGATCGTTGCGCTTGCCATTGGGCGCTGAGCGAACCAGCACAGCTTCATCTTCAAGGGCTTTGATGGCCCATGAGTGATTTACGCCCTGTGCGGTGGCACCGGATGGCGATGAACCTTCTGCATCAGTTCCTAGCAGCTTGCTGAGCCAATCAGGCATGTACGCTGTGGCGATACCTGACGGATCATCGATCCATTGATAGACTGTGCCGCTTTCATGAACACTGGGCGGGGCCACGATATAGCCACCGTCACTGCGGATATCGACATGGTCGAGAATCCCTGCAGCCGTCTTCACGGTCCATTCTGGATGGCGGTAGTAGACGTGATAGCCACGTCCTGACTTGGCGATCACGCCTGCGCCAAGGCCACGATCCTGCGCTACTTGGAACGCTTCGGGGCTGTCGAAATCTACGACGAAGATGCCGCTGACGGTACCGGTGACAATCCCGATGTTAGCGTCAGGATATTCAAGCTGCCACTGCTCGATCTGCGACCAGTCGGGCTTGGTCGTTTGGTATTCAGTCCACTTCACCAGCGGCTTTTTGCCACCAGCCGCTAGTGGAATCAGGCTGAAGCCAAGACTGGATAAATATGCCCATGGATTGAGCGGAATTGGCTCAGTCGCATTGGGTGTGTGAGGTGGTGCTGGTGGGTTATGTGATTGATTCGTAATGATATTCGTCATAAATATTTCTCATTTTAGTTATCCTTTCGTTCTGCATTGGATTCTCCATTTTCAGTCTAAAAAGGGTTGGTTTTCAAAAATTTAGGCATGGCTCAGCATTGCCCGACATGCGTGTCGAGCTTTGCCTTGCCGTGTCTGGTTCTTTGAGTGTTCTACTCAGATAAAAATCTGAGTTTCAGGAAGCGGATCATTCTCAAGCAGCGGCAGAGCTTTGTCGATGCCACCAATCTATGACTTCGCTATATTTCCACACAGCAATGCTGCCATATAGAATGATGCGAGACGGAAAATGTCCAGATTTTTCCCAGCGCCAAATTGTCGAGCGTGAAACACCAGCAATATGGCAAACTTCTCTTTCACGAATAAAACGATCTTCAAACTTGTTCATTAAAATCACCTCTGTTCTCTAATTTTTGACCTCCTTTCCAATGATAAAATGCGAACCAATAACCGCACCCATATAGGGACTAGACTAAAATCGCCTCCTCATCATGGAATATGAGAGCCCTCAGAAACCATTCCTGAAAGCCCTCACATTCTATCCGATTCGCATGATGTCTGTCAAGTAAAAACACAATATAGGCAAAAGTGGTTTTAAATAAAAATCATTTAATATTTGCGATCATTGCCCCCAGAGCGTCAAGAGCTTTCTTGTGATCGTCGAAATAGCGTGTTTTGTTGTAGTCGGCGAGCAACTGCCCCCCGATATTGGCATGACCAAGCACGACGCTCGCAACATGCGGTGGGAAGCCAAGATCGCCAACGAATGTTGAGGCGGTCCTTCGCAGGTCATGGGCCGACCAGTTCTGCACGTTTGCCAAAGGTGAGACCATCTTCAGCCAGCGGTCCCAGTTCACCAGACTTCCGCCCCGAACGCCAGAAAACACCTTTGTTGCCGGTGTGATCTGCTCCTTTATCTGGAACACCTCACGGCGTTGAATTTCGACCGCCTTCACCTCTTCAAGCAATGCCACCGCCTGTGCCGATAGCGGTATTTTGAAAGGATGCTTCGGCGCTTGCTTCTTCTTGGCTTTCGACCGGGTGTCCTTCCTTCGTGCCGGTGGGAGTGTCCAAAGCTGATTCTCAAGGTCAATTTCGGCCCACGTAGCTTGGGTGGCCTCTGACCGACGTGCGGCGGTCAGCAGCATAAACTTTGCACATCGCCCATAGTGGTCATTCAGGTGCGGTAGCAGCGCCTTCAACTCATCCTCCGTGAGGTGGCGCTGCCCCTCTTCCTCGTCCTCAGATGCTAGCGTTTGGGGTTTTTCTAATTGGATGCCATGCGGGGTTAGCTCCCGCTTTGCTGCCCATTTCAGGATCGGATTAAGGTATGCAACTGCTCTTGCCGCTGATGTTTTTGCGGGATGAGCGTCAGCCGTAATTTGAAGCTTGGACATAACCAATTCGAGGCCCGGCTTCTTGAGATGGCTTGCGAACACTGATTTGATGCGCTTCCGCTGTTCGGCCTTGGTCCGATTTCCGGTTCCCGGCCCAGTTTCGAAATACGCATCTACGATGGCTTCAAGTGTGCCGATTCCAAGCTTGGCTGACTTTTGGCGTTGTCGTTCGAGCTGCTTTTCCTCGTTCGGATTGTAGCCAGCTTTGATTTTAGGTCTGAGGACTGCTGCTGCATCACGGGCATCTTTCAGCCCAAGGTCATCGCCCACCTTGAAAGTCCCCATCTCGCCCTTGCAACGCATTTTGAGGACCCACGTCCAATGCCCGGAGGCAAGGACCCGCAGATGGAGATTGTCACCGTCCGGGTACAAATTCTCGCCACCCGGCACGTGCTTCACCGTCTTAAGAAAGTTCGCTGCAAGAGGTGCGCTTCGCTTAGGCATTCTGGCTCGGCCTTCCCCTAGGCTTCAAAAAGCTTCATATAGGCTTCATAAATCATGCAATGCCCTGAAACAAGCTGAACACGGCGAGGCTCAAAAAGAAACGAAAATATAATATAATCAGTGAGATATGGGGCAGCATTCTGATGCATAGCGGTAGCTGAAATTAGGTGATGCACTGACTTTTAATCAGTAGGTCGCTGGTTCGAACCCAGCAGGGCTCACCATTTCTCACCGCAGCGGGATGCGCAGCGCGAACCAACGGCCGCGCCATTGCCATTCCGCGCTGAAGCCGATGCGGCGCCAGCCGGCTTTCCGGAAGGCGCGCACCGAGGGGGTGTTGGTCCACCAGATGAAGGCCACGACCCGGTCCGCGCCCGCTTCGAGGTAGCGGCGCGTCGCCCCGCGGATCAGGGCAACGGCAAGGCCCCGGCCGCGTTCGGATTGTTCGGTGGCGATGTCCATCAGCGCGACTTCGTTGGCCCTCAGCGGCCAGGTCGCATCGCGGCCATACTGCGCGGCGCGCGCGAAATGGGCGACCGAGGCGGGGCGGCCGTCCTGCAGCAGGACCATACCGGGCAGACCCTGCCGCGCATAGCTGAGCGCGCCTTTGACCTTGGGCGTCAGGCTCTCCGCGATGGCGCCATAATGCTCGGGCCTCGCTTGCACCACGTCCGGCCCGGCGGCGTCCGGCATGCCCGACGAAGCTACGATCCAGTTCAACCGGTAGTCGGTGATCAGCATGCCGATCGCCGTCTTGATCCCGTCCTTGACCACTGCTGTCACCGCCGCACCAGCCGCCGCACGCTTGCCATCGCGCCCTTGCTTTCCGCGATCCGCTTCGCCGCCGCCACGCTGCGGTTGAAGCCGTCGAGTGCGCCCAGCAGCAGCCGGTTGGCAAGGCTCGGGCGCAGCAGATAGAACGAGCACGCCTGCACCGATCCCGTCGCGAACAGCGCCTTGTGCGCGCCTTCGCCTTCGGTGAAATCGAAATAGCGGTAGCACTTTTCCGCAAACAGCCGCTCCAGCGCCTCGAGCTGCAGCACCGTCCCCGGCGAAAGCTGCGCGAAATCCGGATCATAGCCGAGGTGCGCGTAGACCACGGTCTCGCCGTCGATCGGCAGGTAGAGGTAGCTCACCGCCTTGCCCTCGATCCGCAGCAGATAGGCGCGCAGCCTGTCCTGGCGGGCCAGCGCGCGCATTTCGGCGAGCGCGGCGTCACCTTCCGGCAGTCCGGCATCGAGCAGGCGCGCCTGATAGGTCCGGCGCGAGAGGGGCACCGCCTCCGCCACGAAGCGATCCATGTCCTCTGCGGTGCGGAACTCCTCGAAATCGAGCCGGTCGCCGCCCATCTCGGCAATCCGCTTGCGCTTGCGCCGCAAGGTCGAGCGGGTCTTGCCCGAAAACCGCGCGAGATAGTCCTCGAAGCTGCCCGCCATCTCGATGTAATAGCGCGGAAAGGCCTGCCAGCCGCCGAGCCGGTATCCGGGCAGCTGTTTGCGGATACGGGGGATCGCCAACTCGGGAGCCGAGAGGACGCGTACGCCCTCGCAGCCGATCTCGATCCCGTGAAGGCGCTCCGCCTTGCCCTCCAGCAGGTCGGCCAGCGTGAAAGAGGCGGTGTCGAGCTTGCGCGTGGCAGCGAAGACGCGGCGCGAGCCGACGACGAAGGGAATGGTGACAGCAGCGGTCATCGGGCACCGTAGAGCGCGTTGGCGGCGGCCTGTTCGGCATAGCGCCAGCCGGTGCGCAGCACGTTGTGCGGCAGCAGCGCGGCGGGGGTGCTGGCGGGCAGGGCCTGCGGGGGATTGTCCGCATAGGTCGCAGTGGTCACGCCCGGCTCCTTTTCCAGCCAGGCACACAGCCGCTCGAACCGGCGGACGAGGATCTGGTTCTTGCGCGACCGGTCGCGGCTCAAGAGCTCGAAGCTGTGCGAAACCAGCGTCATCGGCACCTCCGGCTGCCGCCTCGCATGGCGCAGCGCCGCGCCGATCTCGCCGTCGGTGAGCGCGGTCAGCTGGAAATGGCGGCGCGATCCGCGCGGACCCGCGATGCAGGAAACGGGCACTTCGGTCACGCCGTGGATCTTGACCGGCACGCGGTCCTCCGGCCCCAGCGCAATGCGGCTGTGCGAACCGACGATCCCCGGCGTGTGGCTGCTGTCATAGGCCAGCCCAAGCGCGGCGAGCGCACGCAAGGTGTCATCGTTGGCGCCGTAGTTCCCGGCGCGAAATGCCACCGGCGCGGGCGCCCCGGCAGCGATCAGCACGCCCTTCGCATAGTCCAGCAGCTCGCACTGCTGCTCGAACGTGAAGTCGCGGATGTTGAGCCCCGTCGCCGTGCCCAGCGGATTGTTCGCGCCTGCGATCGCCAGCCACTCGGTATGCGCGTGAAGCTGCACGTCGTGCCCGCGCGCCACGATCGGCCCCACCACATCGGCAATCGCCTCCACGCCCCAAACCAGCGCGGGCAGCGGATCGACGAAGAACACGGCCTTGATGCCGTGCCGGTCCATCACCGCCATCTGGTAGAAGATGCCCGCCTCGCCGTCCGCCACCTGCCCGGCGATCGAGCGCGCAAAGTTCTCGCGCCGGTCATCGCGCCACGGGAAACCCGCTGCGTATTCGGTGTCGATGGTGATGTAGAGGCTGACCATCGCTCAGGGACGCGGAACCACGCCCGCGCGGCGGATGGCGCGATAGGCGAGCGACTTGCCGAGGTTGCGCGCCGGATATTGCTGCGGGCTGCGCGGCGCTAGTCCGGCGCGGCGCAGGATGTGGTTGAGCGCGCGCGCATCGGCCTCGGCGCAGCTCCATTCCGAACGCCACGTCACCGACAGCGAGATCGAGGGGAACGCCCCGTTGCGCACATAATGCGGCGCCTTCACCGGCACATGCAGGCCCTGTCCGGGCCGGAGCGCAAACGCCCGGCCGCGTGCCTGGAACTCGTCACGCCACGCGAGGTTGCGATGATGCGCGCCGAGGTGAAACAACTCGTGCACGCGCGGCGGCGCGATGGCCTCGTCCGTCACCGGGAACATCGTCATCACCTTCTCGCCCTCGATCTGCAGCAGCAGATTGTGCTCGGGATCGAAGTGCAGCGGGGTCACCGCATGCGGCGAGGAGACGAAGATGAATGCCTCGCAGCGCTCCATCGCACCGGTGCGCGGGGCGACGACGTCGCGCACTTCGCCCAGCACCTCGTCCACCAGCTTCGCATAATCCGGATGCTGCTCGATGCGCTTCAAGGCCATCCATGAGCCGGCGCGGTCGATCTGGCGGATGACTTCGGCGGCGGAGAGGGCAGGGCGCTCGACCTTGTCCGGATCGACGCCCAGCGGCAGGTCGCCCAGATTGTATTCCACGCTGTCCGCCGGCAGGAATTCCGCCAGCTCGGCCAGCGCGGCGCGGGTCAGCAGGCCTTCTGCCGCCAGCTTGTGCTCGAACGTCACGGGTGCAGCCGGATAAGCCTCGGCCAGCACGGCCAGGGCCGTCGGATCGAACCGGACAGTGCTCATCGCCATCGAAGTCCTTCCGTTTCCGCCAGCGGGAAACCTTCCACTGCCCGATTGCCTAGCGAAGCGGACTTAACATTCGATTTAGGTTCTTTCGCGGTGCGGGCGTTTTCCGCCGCAATCCGGGAAAACTCCATTCCTTCATCCCGCTGCGCAGAACACGCTTGGCGCGCATCTATTCCTGTCCGGCATAGAGCTAATCGCGACGGCGTATCTGCCGGAACGCGGCGGGCAGGGCCATCAAGGGGTCACGGCAATGACGCCGCCCCGATCAAAGGAACCTGACGATGACCGCTTTCACTGTCCCGACCCGCGATACCGTTTCGGCTGGCAACCAGGGCCTGTTCGATGCTCTCAAGGGCCAGCTGGGCTTCGTGCCCAACCTCTACGCCACGCTCGCCCACTCGAACAACGCGCTGGGCACCTATCTCGCGCTGCAGTCGGCCAAGTCGTCGATCAACGCGAAGGCCCGCGAAGTGGTCAACCTCGTCGTCAGCCAGGTCAACGACTGTGCCTACTGCCTCGCCGCCCATACCGCGCTGGGCAAGATGAACGGCTTCTCGGAAGCGCAGATCCTCGAAATCCGCGCCGGCAGCCTTGCTTCGGATGCCAAGCTCGATGCGCTCGCCCGCCTGACCCGCTCGATCGCCGTCAATCGCGGCCAGGCCGATGAAGCCCTCGTCGATGCCTTCTTCGCCGCCGGCTGGACCAAGGAAAACCTCGTCGATGTCATCGTCACCATCGGTGACAAGATGATCACCAACTACCTCCACGCCGTGACCAAGGTCCCCGTGGACTTCCCGGCTGCCCCGGCGCTTGGCGTCCTCGAAGCGGCCTGAACCGGAAGCTGACCCCATCGGCTTGGCCCGCCCGTCCTCTCCCCCCCTCCCAAAGGGCGGGCCACACCAGGAGCCTCGTCATGACCGCACTTGCGTCCCCTTGCTCCACCGGTCATGGCGAGGTTCACCCCTCGCTCTCCCTCCCAGCCGCCAGCCTAGCCGCCAGCATTGCCGCAGGCGCGCTCGCGGCCTTCATTTGGGCGATCTACTTCGTCTTCGCCAAGACGGGCACTGCCGCCGGGCTACTCCCGCAGGATTTCGCGCTGCTCCGCTTCGGTCCCGCCGCGCTCGTCCTGCTCCCCTGGCTGATCCGCCATGATCTTCCCCGCCTGGCCGGGATCGGCTGGCCCCGCGCGTTTACCCTCACTTTGCTCGCCGGACCGCCGTTTATCCTGCTCAGCAGCGCAGGGTATCTCTACGCCCCGCTGTCGAACGGCGCGGTGATCCAGCCCTCCACCGTCACGCTCGCATCGATGGCGGCGGCTGCGGTCCTCCTCCGTGAGCGCATCACGCCCGCCAAAGTCATCGGCATCGCGCTGATCCTTGCCGGGCTCGCCGTGATCGCAAGCCACAAGAGCCACGCCGGCGGCAGCATGGTCTGGCTTGGCAACCTGCTCTTCCTCGGTGCCGGCCTCAGCTGGTCCGCCTATACCATCCTGTTCAAGCGCTGGAACCTCGATGCCGTCGCCGCCACCGCCGTCGTTGCGGTGCTGTCCACGCTCCTCGCGCTGCCGATGCTGCTGCTGAGCGGTGGTTTCACCCGCCTCGCAGCGCTCCCGCTGCAGACCCTCATGGCCCAGATCATGGTCCAGGGCGTGCTCTCCGGCGTTGTCGCGCTGATCGCTTTCGGCATGGCCGTCCGCCAGCTCGGCGCCGCCCGTGCCAGCCTGTTCCCCGCCGTGGTGCCGGTCGCGGCGATGGTCATCTCGGTCCCGCTAACCGGCACGGCCCCCGCCGCCATGGAGATCGCCGGGGCCCTGCTCGCCACGGTCGGCCTCCTCGCCGCCATGGGCCTCCTCCGTTTGCCTACCGTTGTTACCCGTCCCCAACCATCAAGCAAAGGATTGCGTTCATGACCCAAGATCCCCTGTTCCAGCCCATTCGCTATGGTGCGATTCTGGCTCCCAATCGCATCGTGATGGCCCCGCTCACGCGCACTCGCGCCAATGCCGACGAGGCCCCGCACGAGCTTCAGCAGATCTACTACAGCCAGCGCGCCACCGCCGGGCTGATCATTTCCGAAGCCACCCACATCTCCCCGCAGGGCAAGGGCTATGCGAACGCGCCCGGCATCTACAGTGAGCGCCAGATCGAAGGCTGGCGCAAGGTGACGAACGCGGTTCACGCCGCGGGCGGGCGCATGATGCTCCAGCTTTGGCACGTCGGCCGCCTCTCGCACCCCTCCCTCCAGCCCGGCGGCGTGCTCCCCGTGGCGCCCAGCGCCATCGGTCTCGAGGGCCACGCCCATACCTATGAAGGTCCGCAGGCGTTTGTCGTACCCCGCGCGCTCGAACTGGGGGAGATCCCCGGCATCATCGAGGATTACCGCAGCGCCGCGATCAACGCCAAGGCCGCCGGTTTCGACGGCGTGGAGATCCACAGCGCCAACGCCTACCTGCTCGATCAGTTCCTGCGCGATGGCACCAACCACCGCACCGACCAGTACGGTGGCAGCATCGAGAACCGCGCCCGCCTCACGCTCGAAGTGACCGACGCCGTCACCAGCGTCTGGGGTGCGGATCGCGTCGGCATCCGCCTCTCGCCCTCGCTCACCATCAACGGCATGAGCGACAGCAACCCCGCGCCGCTCTTCGCCTATGTCGCCGAGCAGCTCGGCAAGCGCCGCCTTGCCTATCTCCACTGCGTCGAACCCAGCGATCCGCGCGGCGATCCGTTCCAGCGGATTGTCGATCCCCAGATCGTGCGCAAGGCGTTCGGCGGCAACTACATCGCCAACGGCAGCTACACCGGCGAGCGCGTCCGCGATGCGCTGAGCGCGGGCGACATCGACGCCGCTTCGTTTGGCCGCCTGTTCATCGCCAACCCCGATCTTCCGCGCCGCCTCGCGGAAGGCCTGCCGATGAACCCGCTCAACGCTGCCCGCATCTATGGCGGGGGCGCGGATGGCTACACCGACTATCCGTTTGCGCCCGCTGCCCGGGCGGCGTGAGGCGCAGGGCGCGGTCCTTCCGGAGGAGGGCCGGGGGGATCGCGCCGTTCTACCCGGCCAGCGTTCGGCACTGCGCCTTCTCGCGGATCGGATCGACCGCAGCTGCCTCGGACGGATCGGCCAGCAACACGCGCTGCAGGATGATGCCTGTCGCATAGCGCACCCGCACGGTTTCGACCCCGGCGGGAACCGCCTGCCCCTCCAGCGCCAGCACCACCCGCATCGGCTTGCCGGCCATCTCTTCATCGTTGCGCACGAAGGCATTGTCGGTCCGCGCATCGAACACGCTGATCGAGCTGTAGCGCCCCGGCACTGGCACGGCGGTCACTTCCAGCGGCCCTGCGGTCAAATCATAGGGACAGACCGAATAGAGCAGGTCCGGGCTTGGCCGCACCACGAACTGCCGCTCGGCACGCACCGGCGGGGTGTGGGTGAAGTGGTTCACCGGCGCGGTTTTCGTCAGTTTGGCTTCGGCCAGCCGCATCAGCCCATAGGGCGCCGCCGCCAGCGTTCCATAATAGCTGCCAAGAGCCACGACCGCGACCACGGCCAGAGGAGCAATGCGGCGGATCATGGTCGGCACTCCCCCTTGGTGATCGTCGGCAGGCTGATCCGCGAAGGATCGCGCGCCATCTCGCCCTGCGGACGATAGGCCCTCAGGGTCAGCTCGAACGGGCCATCGGTGCCGGTCGGAATCCACAGGCCGGGCTGCTCGTCAGGGCCGATCTGTACCGTCCAATGCTCCGCTTCGCCTGCCGGAATGCGCGCGCTGCCGATCGAATAGCGAGACCACCGATTGGGTATCAGCCAGCCGCCCCGGTCATAGAGCGTCACGCTCCACCAGCGCGCGGCGATGTCGCCCCCGGTCATCGCATAGCGGCACTTGCCCGAAAGCGGCGCACCGGCGCTGTCGGTCGCGGCGGTGAAATAACGCGCTTCTTTGGCCGGCAGTGCCAGCAAGCCCCGCAGCGCGACAATCGCCCGGGTCTTGATGTCCGCATCGGCGGTGCCCACGTCGCGCCCGGTCGTCCACGGCCCCACCCGCACAACATTGCCGAGCCCGCCGGTCCTGATCTGCCAGACGGCAAGGCCGCTCCCCAACGCAAGCCCCACCACGATGAGGCCTACCCATTTCAAAACTGCCTTCACGCGTCTCTCCCTTCCGCGTGGATTCAGAAGTAATGCTTCGGGATCAGCCCCTTCTCATAGGCCTCGCGCTCCAGCTCCTCGCGGAAATCGGGGTGCGCGATCGAAATCATTGCCTTGGCCCGCTCGGCCACCGGCAGGCCTTTCAGGCAGACCATCCCGTATTCGGTGGCGGCATACATCACATCGGTGCGCGGCACCGTCACCACCGTTCCCGGCGCCAGCCCCGCCACCACGCGGCTCTTGCGCTGCCCGTGCTTCTCGTAGGTCGAGGGCATGCACAGGAACGCGCGTCCGCCCTCGGACTCATAGGCCGCGCGCACGAAGCCCAGCTGTCCGCCGGTCCCGCTGAAATGCCGGTAGCCGTCCGCTTCCGAAGCCGCTTGCCCCTGCAGGTCCATCTGCCCGGTGCTGTTCACCGCCACCACATTGTGGTTCTGCGCCACGAACTTCGGCAGGTTCGTATAGTCCACCTGCCGCGCGACGAAGGCCGGGTTGCGGTCCAGCGCGGCGTAGATATCCGCGGTCCCGATGGCGAAGGCATAGACAGCCTTGCCCACATCGACCTGCTTGCGCGCCCCGGTCGCGACCCCGGCTTTCACCAGCTCGACCAGCCCTTCGACCATCATCTCGGTATGGACGCCAAGGTCCTTCACCCCGGCACCCGCAATTGCGCGCCCCACGGCATTGGGCAGGCCGCCGATGCCCAGCTGCAGGCAATCCCCGTCCCTGATTTCCGCCGCCACCAGCCGCGCGATGGCAAGGTCGACCTCGCTGGAGACCGCGCTCGGCAGTTCGGGTGCGGGGAGGGGCGGCAGCTCGATCACGAAGTCCACTTCGCTCTCGTGCACCGCATTGTCCGGCCCGTAGCAATAGGGCAGCGCCGGATTGACCTCGACGATCACCACGTCCGTCTTCTCGACCAGCGCGCGCATGTAGGAGGCCGAGATCGAGAAGTTGTAGAACCCGTCCGCATCCTTCGGGCAGACCTGCAATACCGCGATATCCACCGCCCCACAGAACCGGCGATAGAGATCGGGCCATTCGCCCAGGTTCAGCGGAATATAGGTGCAGCGCCCCGCATCGAACTGGCGCCGGTCGTATCCGCTGAAGTGCCAGCTGGCGGAAAGCACATGTGCGCCTTCGGGATCGGCCTCCTGAAACGCGCGCGGCCGCGTCGTCAGACAGCTGCGCACTTTCACGCCGCGCAGCTCGTGCACCCGCGCCGCCAGTGCCTTGTCGAAGGCTTCCGCCTGCGTCGCGCCGAACCCGTAATCGAGCCACATGCCGCTTTTCACCAGCGCCGCGGCTTCCTCTGCCGTAATCACCTGCGGCATGTCAGGCGCGCTTTCCCGTGCGCAGTAGCCAGAACGCGACTGCAAACAAGGCCGCCACCAGCAGGCTCATCCACAGCTGCGAGGCAAGATCCGGCTGCAGCCCCATGAACACCAGCACCGCCAGCATCGCCGCCAGCGCGGTCAGCGTGCCGAAGGGGTGGAACCACATCTTCAAGGTCAGCCGCTCCGGCGCCTCGCGCTCCATCCGGGTGCGCTCCTTCAGCTGCGCGATGCCGACCAGCCCATAGAGCAGGATCATCGTCACGCCCGAGGAATTGACGAGGAAGCTGAACACCGTCCCCGGCGAAAGCCACTGCGCCGCCAGCGCGCCATAAGCGAACAGGCTCGCGGCAATGATCGCCCGCGCCGGCACCCCGCGCGCATTGACATGGACCAGCCAGTCCGGCGCATCGCCGAAGCGCGCCAGACCGAACAGCGCCCGGCTTGTCACGTAGAGCCCGCTGTTGAGGCACGAGAGCACGGCCACCAGCACCACCGCGCTCATGATCGTCTCGCCGCCCGGGATGTGCATCGCGGCCAGCGTCGTCGCGAAGGGCGAATGCCCCGGCACGATCTGCGTCCACGGCACCACCGCGACGATGAGGCCGATGGCGAGCACGTAGAAGATCACGATCCGCAGCGCGACCGAGACGGTCATCCGCGCGATCACCTTGGCCGGATCAGGCGATTCCGCCGCCGCAATCGTCGCGATCTCCGCACCGCAGAGAGAGAAGATGGTCGAGGCCACGCCTGCCAGCACCGGCCCCCAGCCATGCGGTGCAAACCCGCCATGCGCGGTCAGGTTGCCGATGGAAAACCCCTGCGGCGCGGTGATGCCGAAGACCCACAGCGCGCAGATCAGGCTGAACACGAGGATCGCGGCGACCTTGATCGAGGAGAACCAGAACTCGAACTCGCCGTAGCTGCGGGTCGACATCAGGTTCACCGCCGTCATCAGCGCGGTCAGACCGGCACCGATGGCCCATTCCGGCACCCCCGGTAGCCAGCCGCCGATGATCTTGGCCCCGGCAATCGCCTCGACCGCCACCACCACGACCCAGAAATACCAGTAGAGCCAGCCCGAGAGGAAGCCCGCCAGATGCCCGAGGCCGGCGCGCGCAAAGTCCGGAAAGGTCCGCACGCCTTCCAGCACGATGGCCATTTCCGCGATCATCCGCATCACGAGCAGGATGAGGAGGCCCGCGATCAGGTAGGAAATCACCGCTGCCGGCCCGGTCAGCGAAATCGTGGTGGAAGATCCGACAAAGAGCCCCGCGCCGATGATCCCGCCAATCGCGATCATCGAAACATGGCGCGGCAACAGCGTCCGGCTCAGCTCAACCCCGCCACCAGTCTCTGCGATCCCCACTGCGCCCACGCAAATCCCCTTTATCTGACCCGCCATAGGGATAAGCGGCAGGGCGGGCGTGTCAAATGCCCCGTGCAATCAGATAGCCCCCTCCTCTTCAGAGGAGGGGGTTGGGGGGGGGGAGGCTCTCCGCATTGCGCCGACCCCCCTCAAAACCCCAGCGGCGCATTCTCCTTCACTTCCTTCATGACGAAGAACGTCCGCGTCTGCCGCACCCCCGGCAAGGTCAGCAGCCTTTGCCCATGCAGCGCATTGAAATCGGCGATGTCGCGCACACGGATCTTCAGCAGATAGTCGAAGTCCCCCGCCACCAGATTGCAATCGAGCACTTCCTTCATCCCCACCACCGCGCCCTCGAACGCGGCGAAGCTCTCCGGCGTCGAGCGGTCGAGCACCACGCCCACCATCACCAGCGTACCAAGCCCCACCATGCCGGGATCGACCGCGCCCCGAAACCCGGTGATTGCCCCTGCCTCCACCAGCCGCGCCACGCGCCGGTGGCAGGTGGCCGGGCTGATGTTCGCCGCCTCGGCCAGTTCCGCATTGGAGCGCCGCCCGTCGGCCTGCAGCAACCGCAGCAGATTGCGGTCGATGCGGTCCAGCTCAATGGAAGGTTCTTTCATAGATCGAACATTTAGCGGAATACTGTGGAAACTGAAGTGCCGTTCTTCCCGATATAGCTTTTCTGAACCGCCGAATTTGCAAGCACCTTTCATGCACATTCCGCTAGCTTTCGCGCCGAATCAAACACCCCGGAGCCGCCATGTCTCTCCTCGCCAAATTTGAACGCTACCCGCTCACTTACGGTCCAACCCCCATCGAGCGCCTGCCCCGCCTCAGCGAGGCGCTTGGCGGCAAGGTCGAGATCTGGGCCAAGCGCGATGATTGCAACTCCGGCCTCGCCTTCGGCGGCAACAAGCTGCGCAAGCTCGAATACATCGTTCCCGACGCCATCGCCTCGGGCGCCGACACGCTCGTCTCCATCGGCGGCGTCCAGTCCAACCACACCCGAATGGTCGCCGCCACCGCGGCCAAGCTCGGCATGAAATGCGTCGTCGTGCAGGAAAAGTGGGTCCCGCACTACGATGCCGTCTACGACCGCGTCGGCAACATCCTGCTCACCCGCCTGATGGGCGCGGACAGCCGCCTCGTCGATGACGGCTTCGACATCGGCATCCGCCAGAGCTGGGAAGACGCCATCGAAAGCGTCAAGGCAGCCGGCGGCAAGCCCTATCCGATCCCCGCCGGCGCCTCGGTCCACAAGTATGGTGCACTGGGCTACGTCGGCTTCGCGGAAGAAGTCGCCGCGCAGGAGGCCGAACTCGGCTTCCAGTTCGACTACATCGTCGTCTGCGTCGTCACCGGCTCGACGCAGGGCGGCATGATCGTCGGCTTCGCCGCGCAGGACCGCGCCGACCGCGTCATCGGCATCGACGCTTCCGGCACACTCGAGCAGACCCGTGCACAGGTCCGCTCCATCGTCGACAACACGGCGGAACTTGTCGGCCTCGGCCGCACGATTCGAGAGGACGAGATCGTCATCAACCCGGACTACGCCTACCCGGCCTATGGCGTGCCTTCGGACGAAACCAACGAGGCCATCCGCCTCGCCGCCCGCACCGAAGCGATGATCACCGACCCGGTCTACGAGGGCAAATCGATGCAGGGCATGATCGACCTCACCCGCAAGGGCTTCTTCCCCGAAGGCTCCCGCGTCCTCTACGCCCACCTCGGCGGCGCCCCCGCGATCAACGGCTACAGCTATTATTACAAGGATGGCTGAGGCTTTGGTTTAAGCGATGTTGTCCCGAAATCTGTGGCAAGCTGCAGGCAGCGTACAACCGAACGTTAAGGGATGGTGCATATCCTCCGACTGTGGCCTGGAAAATCACTTCTAGCCCGGCCCGAATGCTCATTGCCGGCATTCTCGTCGTGGGTCTGTCTATCGGTTGCTCGCTGGCGGCTACACACGCCTCGTTCCAGACAGACGGCGGTGTAAGCTACGAGCACGCAATGCTGATCGCCTTCTGCATCCCCGCTGCCGTCGCACCGCCGTCCTTCATCTATTTCATCTGGACCGCGCGGCGGATGGAACGGCTCAACCAGCAACTCAACCTGCTCGCCCGACAGGATTCGCTAACGAAGCTCGACAATCGCCGCGCCTTTGTCGAGCAGGCCACTGCGCAACTGGAAAGCGGCACGGTGCAAATGCTGGTCATGGTGGATATCGACCATTTCAAGCACATCAACGACAGCCTCGGTCATTCCGGTGGCGATCTCGCCCTGCAGCATGCCGCCGCGATCATTGCTGCCGCCGCGCCCGGTGACGCGCTGGTCGCCCGCATCGGTGGCGAGGAATTCGGGCTGCTCCTCCCCTTGCAGCAAGGCGGCGACGCTTGCAGCGACGGAGAAGCGGTTGTCGAGGTCATCCGGCAGCGGCTCGAAGCGCTACCGCTGATCACGCCGGCGGGCCTTACCCGCATGACTGCCAGTTTCGGCATCGCCGTCTCTCGCCTGGGCGAGAGCCTCGATCACTTGTTCGCCCGTGCTGACAGGGCGCTCTATGATGCGAAGAACGCGGGTCGCAACCAACTCGCCGTCGCGTCCTAAAGCCGCTCCAGCGTCAGCAAGCGCCGATCCCCCAGCCACGCCCGGTCCAACGCCGCCTCTGCCGCGCGCGCTTCCAGCTCATGCCCCAGCGCCCGCTCGGCTTTGGCCAGCCCCCACAGAGCCCAGCCATTACCCGGCGCAACCAGCAGCGCCTGCTGGAACGCCTCGCGCGCCTCGCTCGCCTTGCCCGCCGCCAGCAAGGCCGCGCCCAGTGACTGGCCCACCGGATAGTACCAGAACGGCGGCTCCTGATAGGGCAGCGTTCCCTCGATTGCCTGCGCCTTGTGATAGGCCTCCGCTGCCGCAGCAAAGTCCCCGCGTGCATAGGCCAGCCGCCCGCGCATCACGTGCTGCGCCAGATGGATCAGGTCGGTCGCGGGCAGGCCCGTCCCTTCCACCGCCTTGATCCCCGGATCGGTGGTGAGCCGCTCCATCGCCGACAGCTCGGCCTCCAGCGGCCCCGCCTGCTTCAGCCGAGCGAACGCCACGCCCCGCGCATAGTGCCACATCGCCCGCACATAGGGCAGGCGCGCCGTCGGCTTCGGCAGCGCGAAGATCTGCGCCGGCGTCCCCCCTTGCGCAAAGGCGAACGAAGGCGCGGCGACCACCGCTTCGATCCAGCCGAGTTCGACCGCCTTGTCCTCGGGAATGATCCGCATGAGCTTGCGCGCCTGCGCCACCGCCAGCCCCAGATCGCCCGCCTGCTGCGCCGAGGTCACGATGAAATGCACGTTGTGCGGGTAATAGCCGTAGCGATACATGCCATCGTCAGGCACCCGCGCCAGATAGGCCTCGTCCGCTTTCGCCGCCGCCACATTGGCCCGGATCGAATCCTTGTAGCGCCCGATGCGGTAATAGATGTGCCCCGGCATGTGGACGAGGTGCCCCGCCTCGGGCATCGCGTTCATCGTCAGGGCATCCGCCGCCTTCTCGGCCCGCACCGGGGTGACATAGTTCTCCATCAGGTGGATGTAGAGATGCGCGGCCTGCTGGTGCCCCGGATGCCGCGCCAGCACCCCCTCGACCAGCGCCACCGCCTTGTCGATGCGCGCCCGCGGCTGTGCGCGGCCCGGCTGCCAGTAGTTCCAGGGGGTCGTGTCCATCGCCGCTTCTGCCGCGAGCACGGCAATATCATCGTTGCCCGGAACGTTGTCCGCCAGCTTCAGCATGGCATCGGCATAGGCCGCATCCAGCGCCGCCCGGTCCGCCTTCGGGTCTGCCGAATAGCGCGCCGCCAATGCGCCGACCAGGGCCCGGTCCAGCGCCGGCATGCCCGGCGCCAGGGCCTGCGCCTTGGCCAGCGCCGTCAGCGTCGGCGCGAGCGCCTTGGCCTCCATCGGCGCATTGATATTCGGCCCCTGCACCAGCGCCTCGCCCCAGAAGCACAGCGCGCATCCGGGCGCGAGCGCCTGCGCCTTGCGGAACGAGGCGACCGCCGCGGCATGGTTGAAATTGTAGGCCATCTCGAGGCCCTGATCGAACCATGGCCGCGCCTCCGGCGTCATCCCGCCCGGCTCCAGTGCGGATCGCGGCACGCCGCCGTAAAGCGGGAACTTGCCCGGCACGACCGGCCCCATCAGTGCGGCCGCCTGCTGCAACCGCCGCAACAAGATCGGCGTGTTCGCGCGCGCCCGTTCGGCACAAGCCGCTGCCGCCAGGCGCGAGGGATCGAGCATCGCCAGCGCTGCCGCGTCGGAGCGCGGCGCATGGTGCAATGTCGTCGCAGCCGTCGCTGCCCCGCCAGCCAGCAAGGCCAGTGCCAGCACCCGATACAAACGCATGATGTTCCCTCCCTTGCCCCGGGAAGGCCAGCCTATGCCTGCTGGGGCTGCGGCGCAATCACGCCGCAGCCATCATCAGGATCACTCCGCGGCTTCGCGCTGTGCCTCACGCGCGAACATCTCGACCAGTTCGTCGTCGGTCGCCTCGAGCAGCTTCGCCGCCCAGGTGTGGAACACCTGTCCGCCGCGCTCGTTGCGGCCAAACAGCACGTCCTTCATCAGCCCGCTCTGCAGCGCCTCGTGCTGGCGCTTGCCAGTCTTGTAGTCCTCGTCGCGCACCACGATCTCGAGAAAATCGAACTGCTCGTGCGCGGCCTTGATGGCCACCTCGTCCGAGGGCTTCTTCTCCATCACGTAGAACTGGGTGGTGTAGCTCTCGCCCACCTTGTTGCCCGGGAAGAGCTGGCTGATCATCGCGCCGCGCAGGCCGCCGCCGTAGAAGCTGGCGATCGAGATATGCGGAAAGATCGTCCACACGCCCTGCACCAGCACTTCGTCCGGGATCTGCTCGTCGGAAAGCGCGGCTAGGTCGATCTGGCCGTCGTCGTCGGACTGCACCTTGATTGCATAGCGCGAAGGGGTCGAGAGCCGCTGGTGCGGCCCGAACTCGAAGTAGTTGGCGCGGTTGTAGAAATCCGCCCCGAACGTGTTCGCGTGGAGCACGGGCAGGTGGTAGAAATCGAGGTAGCCGTCGTAAGCCGTCTTCCAGTTCGGCCCCGAAAGCGTGCGCTGGCTGAACAGGTACCAATCCTTGAACCCGAACGCTTCCAACAACCCGTCATAACCGCACAGGTAATCCGCGATCGAAAGCTTGGACTTGGGATCGAGCGTCGCCCAGATAAGCCCCGCGCTTTCATAGACCGGGAACTTCGTCAGGCACAGCGCCGCCTTGTCCACCGCGCCGAAATCCTGCGGGCTCGCCACGCCGATCAGCGCGCCGTCGTTCTTGAAGGTCCAGCCGTGATAGCCGCAGGTGAACCGGGTGGCATTGCCGCTGCCGGAAGCGACCGGGTTGCCGCGGTGCGAGCACATATTCAGGTACGCGCCGACCGACCCATCACGCTGGCGGGTCAGCAGCAGCGGCACGCCGGCAATGTCCATCGCCTTGTAGTCACCGGGATTGGGCAGCTCGCACGAAGGCGCGACCATCAGCGGCAGGCGGCGGAAGATCTGCTTCTTCTCGCGCTCGAAGAGCGCCTCGTCGGTATAGGTCGAGGCGGGGATGCGCACGACCTCGTCCGCGAGTTCCATCGTGCCTGCATCGCCGTGGGCGACAAGCGAACGGGTCATTTCGATCAGCTGTTCACGTGACATGGTCTTATCCTCGAATCCCGGGGCAGGCCTATTCCCACGGAGACTGATCTCCGGCAGCCCTGCCTGCAATTGTCATTTTTGCTTGGCGGCACCCTGTTTCAACCGGACTGCAACACGGATCAACGCGAAAGTTGCTCGTTCAGCAGCTGGTGGAAGTGCCTGATCTTCGTCTCGCCGTAGTTGGCAAAGACGATCTCCTTCGATTTGATCGACTTCATCCCCCGCTGCACGTGCGGCAGGTTGACCACGTCCTGGTTGAACACCTTGGCCAGCATGCCCAGCTGCGCTGCGTCGCAATAATCGTCGTCGAAGTCGAGCCAATGCACCTTGGCCGGGGCAGGGCGCTGCTCGCCCTTCTTCACCGGCATCATGAACATCGTCTCGTGGATGCATTCCTCCGGATTGTCGCCCAGCGGGCGGAACCGGTAGAAAATGGGGTTCAGGCACCCCCACGGGCTGATGTTGGGGAAGAGATTGTAGTAGATCGTGTCGACGAATTCCGCGTCGGACATTGCGTCCACCTCGTCGCCCAGCAAACCGCGCCAGCGCTCGCGCGATTCATTGGCCATCGCCTTGCGGCGGTCCTCGACCGGGCCGCTGGTGGTGTGGTCTTCCTCCAGTTCCCAGCCTTCGGGCAGCCTTCCGCCCACCCAGTCGCACAGCTGCACATCGGCGTGATCAAGCTCGCCGCCGAGATGGTGCGCCTGATGGTCGAAAATGCCCGTCCGCCCGTCGCGCGCCGTCACCTTCACGCGGTCCTCGCCCAGCCGCTCATAGACATTGCCGGACAGCGCGTGGCGCACGTTGGCATAAGTCTTCGCGCCCTCCAGCGGCTCCGCCACCAGCGTCGGGTTCACGTGCGGGCTAAGGAGGCCATTGGGCGAGATCGCGCGCGACATGTTGCCGAACACGTCATACTTCGAATTGGCGTCGCCCATCACGTCGAGCAGCGTCGGGTGCGTCGCCACCACGTGGTAGGCCTCCATGAAGGCTTCCTGCGCCACCTTCCAGTTGCACCGCAGCTTCTTGGCGACATGCACCGCCTTGTAGCGGCGCTCGAACGGGATCGGCTGGAAGTGCCGGTCGATATCGCCGAGGAAGTCCTCGAAGGCCCCAGCCTTGTCATCCGGGTTGATGAACACCCAGCCGCCCCAGCGCCCCACGCGCACCGGCGGCAGGCTGTGCGTCTTTGCGCTCACCGAGGGGAAGTCCCACTGGCACGGCACTTCCTTCAGCGCGCCGTCGATGCCCCAGTTCCAGCCGTGGAACGGGCAGCGGAAGCTGTGCAGCCCCTTGCTGTCCTCGGTCAGCAGCGCGCGGCCGCGGTGTAGGCAGGCATTGGGGAAGGCCTTGATCTCGTCCGGCCCGGTCCGCACCACGATGTAGGAGAGATGCGCGATGTCATAGACATGGCTGTCCCCCACGTTCGGAATGTCGTCCTCGTGGCAGGCCATCTGCCAAACCCGCTTCCACAGCCGCTCCACTTCCAGATCGAAGAAATCGCGCGAATAGTAGATGCTGGGATCGACGATCGTCGGCCCCGGCGCGATCGGGCAGTCCTCGCGCAGCCGTTCCGGCACCGCATGCGTGTCCATGTCCAGCAGCGCATCATAGGTGATGCCCTTGGAGCGGTTGGTGCCCGTCAGCGTCTCGACCATGTCCATTCTCCTCTTCCGCCGGAGAAGATGACCCACGCGGCCCTGCGCAGGCTTTGACCTGCCTCAAATTCGCGCCCCCCAAAAATGAGAGCGCTCCGGCAGGCGGAATCCGGAAGGCTTGCAAGGCGCGCCCTCATGCGTACCAAGGCCGCGAACCGCAATGGACCTTGCCGATGATCCGCGCCCTAGCCTTGCTCCTCGCACTCCTCTTTGCCGCCCCCGCCGCTGCCCAATCTGCGCCGCAAGGCGAAGTCATCACCACCGCTTCGGGCAAAGTCGAAGGCTTCATCCGCAATGGCGTCCTCGAATTCCGCGGCATCCCCTATGCCGCCCCCGTCTCCGGCGAGGCCCGCTGGTCCATGCCGCAGCCCGCCGCGCCCTGGACCGGCGTCCTCCCCGCGATGCACTTCGGCGGCGCCTGCCCGCAGGCCGCGCGCTACGGCCTCACCGAACGCAGCGACGAGGAAAACTGCCTCACGCTCAACGTAAGCCTGCCGACCGCCAAGGCCGCCAAGCGCCCGGTCCTCGTCTATATCCACGGCGGCGCCTTCGTCGGCGGCGCGGCCTCGCTCTACCGGCTGGACCGCCTCGCCAGGGGCATGGACGCCGTCGTGGTGAGCGTGAACTACCGCCTCGGCGTGTTCGGCTTCATGGCCCCTCCGGCAGGCACATCCGGCGCAGGCCACGTCCTCGGCCTCGAAGACCAGCGCCTCGCCATGCGCTGGGTCAAAGCCAACGTGGCAGCCTTCGGCGGCGATCCTGACAACATCACCCTCGCAGGCGAATCCGCCGGTGCCGCCTCGGTCTGCATGCACCTCATGGCACCTGAGCAGACGCGCGGCCTGTTCCACCGCGCCATCATCCAGAGCGCCGCCTGCGGCACGCCCCTGCGCACCCTCAGCCAAGCCGAAGCCTTCACCGCCAAAGTCGCGCATCAAGCGGGTTGCACCGATCTCGCCTGCCTCAAGACCATCGACCCGCAGGCGCTCATCGCCGCCGGGACCCGCGCCTCCAGTGGCGAACTCCTCGCCTTCGCCCCCTTCACCGGCAACGCCACGCAGCCGAACGCCACAATGGCCGCGCTCGAGTCCGGCCAGTTCCTCCAAGTGCCCGTCCTCAACGGCTTCACCCGCGATGAAATGCGCCTCTATGTCGGCTACGACGTGCAGGGCGGCGCCAAGATCACCGCCGAGAGCTACCCCGCCGCCGTCCGCGCGATCTACGGCGACAAGGCCGACAAGGTCCTCGCCCGCTACCCGCTCAAGCCCGGCGAACAACCCGCCGAAACCCTCGGCTCGCTGATGACCGATTTCATGCCCGGCCTCGGCATCACCCATTGTCTGATGCTCGAAAGCGGCCGCCTGCTCCGCGCATACACCCCCGTCTTTCAGTGGGAATACGCCGACCGCACCGCGCCGTCACGCGGCGTCTCGATTCCCATCAGCCCCGAACCCGGCTTCAATCTCGGCGCCGTCCATTCCGCCGAGCTCAACGCGCTGTTCCCCAATTTCTCCAACACCTCGGCCATGTCTGCGCCTGATCTGAGCCCTGCCTCGCAGGAACTGGCTGACCTCGTCGTCGCGACATGGGCCGCCTTCCTGCGGGGCAATCCCACCCCGCAGCAATGGCCCGCCACGGGCCCCGGCCACGTGATACGTTTCGAGGTCGGTCCCATCCGTCCCTTCGACGCATGGTCCGAATACAGTTGCGATTTCTGGCGCGCCGAATACCCGGCTTTCTTCTCGTCAAAGGAAACCCGATGAACACTGCCATCGTCACCGGCGCCGCGCAGGGCCTCGGCCTCGTCACCGCCCGCCGCCTCGCCGCCGCCGGCTACCGCGTCGTCCTCACCGATGTGCAGGATGTGACCGCGCAGGCCGCCGCCATCGGCCCGCATGCGGTCGCCATCAGCGGAGACATCTCAAGCGAGGCCTTCGTCGAGGACATGGCCGGGCGCATCGCGGCAGACTTCGGCGGCGCGCAGGTTCTCGTCAACAACGCCGGCATCTCGATGATCCAGCCCGCCGAGGATACCACGCTCGATCAGTGGCAGCGCATGATGGCGATCAACCTGCAAGGGCCCTTCCTTACCTGCCGCGCCTTCGGCAAGCAGATGCTGAGTGCCGGCAAAGGCGCCATCGTCAACGTCGCCTCGGTCGCGGGCCTCGGTGGGGTGATCCACCGCTCCGCCTACAACACCTCCAAGCACGGTCTCGTCGGCCTCACCCGCACCCTTGCGGGCGAATGGGGCGGTCGCGGCGTGCGCGTCAACGCCGTCTGCCCCGGCTGGATCAAGACCGAGATGGACGTCAAGGACATGGGCTCGGGCGCCTACACCAACGCCGATATCGAAAACCGCGTGCCGCAAGCCCGTTTCGCCATGCCGGGGGACGTGGCCGAGGCGATCACCTTCCTCGCCTCCGACGCCGCCGCCTTCATCAATGGCGTCGCCTTGCCGGTCGATGGCGGCTGGACCGGCGACATCAGCTGGGATGCCCTGCGCCTCAAGACGCGGGGCTGAACCCGCGCGCCAGCGTTAGCCGGACATATCGCCGGGTTCATCGGGAAACGAACCCAGATACTCGGCGTCCCGCGCGACTATCCCCGCGTCGCAGCCCGCCCCGGCCAGCATGGCGAACGTCGCCGCCCGATTGGTGACGATGGTCCAGCTGGCCGGTCCATCCGGCGCTGCAAGGCCGCAAGGCAGTTCGTGCAGCGCGTCCAGCAAGGCCGCAGGCTCCGGCGTGTGGACCGCCAGCCCTTCGCCGGCAAAAGCTGCCGCGCCAATGCCCAGCTTGCGGCACAAGGCCGCCATCAGCGGCACCTCCCGCCGCGCCGTGTCGCGGTGCGCCGCCAGCACCGCCACCGCTTCGGGATCGAAGATCCGCGCGCCATCGATTAGCGGCGGATGGCTTTCCTCCCACGCCTCGGGCGGACAGACCTTCGCCTGCGTGTCAAACCGCACCCCCGCCAGCCTGTCGAGCGGATAGATCCGGCATATCCTCGGCCGCGCCGCATAGTTCCCGCAGCGCATGTCGGGCAGCAAGTGCGGGCAGGCCCCGTCGTGATAGGCCACCAGCGTCGCCGCGATGCGGATCGGCATCTCCCCGCTCATCGCCGCAAATGAACGCACAATGCCCGGATCGTCCGCGTCCGCCGCTCCGGGCACCACCGGCAGCGCTTCGCTCAGGATCTGCACGGTGTGCCCGTTGCCTGCCCACACCGCGGCTTCCTCCGCGCTCAGGGTCAGCCGCAGATCGTGGCAGCATTTGCCGCATTGCGTGCAGGAGAAATGGACGGTCATGGCTCACCGCCGGGGATAAGCCGCACCCGCTGCGCGACGAATAAGGGTGATTACGGATCAGGCGGCGGAGAGAGGCAACGCTGGGCAGGAGCTGCCCATGCCTGCTCTCTCCGCGCCGAGGCCCGGCGTCAGATCAGGCCCCACTCTGCGCCGAGGTTGCCGAGGTTTCCGCCGCCGATGATGGCGGTGTCGTTGA
>NZ_LJHZ01000034.1:0-1353 GCF_001296055.1 Novosphingobium sp. AAP93 | reverse complement strand
GCTAGCGTCCGCGCTCGTGGTGTAATTTCCGGTGTAGGCGATGGTGTATTCCGGGGTGGGGCATGCCCCACCCCGGAATGCGGCGTCGCTGGTGGCCACCGGGCTCATCGTTATGGTGGAGTTTGCACACTTCAACCGTGACGAAGAGGAGTTCCCGATGACCGAGGACAGATTACTGATCGAAGAGCTGGCTGCGAAGGGCGGCCAACCGGATTTTTTGCGCAGCATCGCCGAGAACGTGTTGCAGCTGATCATGGAGGCCGACGTTGACGGCCTGATCGGCGCTGGCCGACACGAACGCAGTGGGGAGCGGGCCACATGGCGCAACGGCTATCGCGACCGCTCGCTGGACACCCGTGTCGGCACGCTCAACCTCAAGATCCCCAAGCTGCGCGCCGGATCCTACTTCCCCGGCTTCCTGGAACCCCGGAAGATGGTCGAGAAGGCGCTGGTCGCGGTGATCCAGGAGGCGTGGATCGGCGGCGTCAGCACCCGCCGGGTCGACGAACTGGTGCAGGCCATGGGCATGACCGGCATCTCCAAGTCCACGGTCTCCAAACTGTGCAAGGATATCGACGAGCGCGTCCACGCCTTCCTCAAGCGCCCGCTGACCGGCGAGTGGCCCTATCTCTGGCTCGATGCCACCTATCTCAAGGTGCGCGAAGGCGGGCGGATCATCAGCGTCGCCGCAATAATCGCCATGGCCGTCAACACCGAGGGCCGGCGCGAGATCGTCGGCCTGCATATCGGCCCCTCGGAAGCCGAAGTCTTCTGGTCCGACTTCCTCAAGGACCTGGTCCGCCGCGGCCTGACTGGCGTGAAGCTGGTCATCTCCGATGCCCACGAGGGCCTCAAGGGTGCGATCACCCGTGTCATGGGTGCCACCTGGCAGCGCTGCCGGGTGCACTTCATGCGCAATGCCCTGTCCTATGTGCCCAAGGGCCAGAACACCGTGGTCGCCGCCGCGATCCGGCAGGTCTTCCTCCAACCCGACCAGAAAAGCGCGACCCAGGTCTGGCGGCAGGTCGCCGATCAGCTCCGCACCCGTTGGCCAAAGCTCGGCGCCTGCATGGACGAGGCCGAAACCGACGTGCTCGCCTACACCGGCTTCCCCACCCAGCACCGCACGAAATTACACTCCACAAATCCGCTCGAGCGGCTGAACAAGGAGGTCAAGCGCCGTGCCGATGTCGTCGGCATCTTCCCGAACGAGGACAGCATCGTCCGCCTCGTCGGCGCGGTCCTGCTCGAACAGAACGACGAATGGCAGCTCCAGCATCGCTACATGCAGATCGAAGGCATGGCCGAACTCAATCAACCCATGATCGAGGAGGAAAATCAGCCCCTACACAT
>NZ_LJHZ01000033.1:0-1522 GCF_001296055.1 Novosphingobium sp. AAP93 | reverse complement strand
GGGGGGGGGGGGGGGGGGGGGGGCGTGTTGACGAACGCACAGCCTGTCCCGGACACACCCTCCCCCCGACCCCCTCCCGCCTGCGGGAGGGGGGGATTGGCCTCTCGCGGCCCTTCACCCTCGAACGGCGGGTGCGGTTTCTGCATATTCTGGCCACCAGCGGCAATGTCCGCCGCGCTTGCGCGGTGGTCGGGGTCTCGCCGCAGTCGGCCTATGTCCACAAGCGGCGCGATGCCGCCTTTGCGCATGGCTGGGCGGCGGCGCTGCTGCTCGCGCGCGATGCGGCGGAGGAAATGCTGGCCGAGCGCGCGCTCCACGGTGTGCGCGAGACGATCTTCTACCGGGGCGAGGCGGTCGGCAGCCGGGTGCGCCATGATCCGCGCCTGCTCCTCGCCCATCTCGCCCGGCTCGACCGCCATGCCGAGCGCGCCGAGACCGCGCAGGACCCCGCGCCGGGCATCGCCGCGCGCTTCGACGATTACCTCGCCGAGCTGGCCGAGGCCGAGGCGAGCGGCTGCGATCCGGTGTTCGAGCCGCCGATCGACGAATTCGACATGCCCCCGCAGTGGACTCCGGCGCACCCCACCCGCGCCGAAGCCCTGCGCGCCGCGCGCGAGGACGTGCTCCACGATTTCCCCGACGACGAGGCCGACCTCACGCCCGAAGCCGTCGCCGGCATCGATCTCGACGAGACCGACAGCGAGGACCTCCTCGACGCCGCGCTCGCCAAGGCCCAGCACACCGCCGAAACCGCCGCCGCCAAGGCCTGGGACACCGACCACACCGCCCGCCTCGCCACGCTGGAAGCCATCTTCGCGGGGGAAGACCCTTCAAGTCCTCCCCATTTTTGCGAAGCACAAATGGGGAGGGGGACCGTCCGCGAAGCGGATGGTGGAGGGGTAACCAGCGCCGCCCCTCCCATCGAAACCAAGTCCCGCCCGTTCCCCCTGAACCCTGTCAACCCTGTCAACTTCAACCCCGTCAACCCCGGCGCGTTCAACCCCGCCTTCACGCCCCCCAGCGCAGCACATAGGGTTGGCGTGCGCGTCCTGTGATCTGCACCACCACCCGCCGCTGCGCCTGCGCGCCGCCGGGTCCGCGCGCCACGGCGATCACCGTCACCACGCGGCCGGCCCAGTCCGCCGGGTCCTTGATCGAGAGCGCGGGCCGCTGTCCGGCGATTTCGCGCTGCCGCTCGATCACGTCGACCGCGTTGGCGTCGCCGTCGTTCATCACCTGGATCGCCAGCGGGTCGGCATATCGCTTGTCGAATGGGCCGCCGTTCACTTCCACCGTGGCGATGCGCCCGATCCGCTCGACCAGCGCGGGGGTGAAGCCGCGGATGTCGCCCAGTTCCTCGATGCTGAGCGGCGGGCCGTTGCGCGCGGCGTAGCCCCGGCGGCGGTAGTCGCGGGTCTCGGCCCCGTCGCGGCGCGGCTCGTCGTCCTGGTCGATCCAGTCGTCGAAGCTGGACACTTCGAAGAACCGCTTGATTTTGGGGTGTTGCGCAGGCCAATTGCTG
>NZ_LJHZ01000032.1:0-9716 GCF_001296055.1 Novosphingobium sp. AAP93 | reverse complement strand
GAGCGAAGTCGAGACACCAAGCGCTGCGTGCGGTGTCTCGACTTCGCTCGACACGAACGGGGTTAGGGAGCCGGGATACGAGGCGTTCACCCCTTCAGCTCCAGCACCCTTGCATAAAGCGCCTTCCGATCAAGCCCGTGCCTCTTGGCAACCAGACCCGCCGCTTTCGAGGCAGGCATCTCCGCCACCGCCGCGAGCAGTTCAGCATCCACATCCGCCTCGCCGGGTTTGTCCGGCGCGCCCGGCGGCCCCGCGAGCAGCACGATCTCCCCCTTGGGCGGATGCGCGGAGTAGTGCGCCGCCAATTCCGCCGCCGTCCCCGTCCGGCATTCCTCGTGCAACTTGGTCAGCTCGCGCGCCACCGCGATCTCGCGCCCCGGCATCACGCGCGCCATCGCCTCCAGTGAAGCCACCAGCCGCGGCCCGGTCTCGTAGAACACCAGCGTCGCCGGCACCGCCGCCAGCTCCGCCAGCACGTCGCCGCGCGCCTTGTCCTTGCTTGGCAGGAAGCCTGCGAACAGGAACCGGTCGGTCGGCAGCCCCGCCAAGGTCAGCGCCGCCAGCAGCGCGCTCGCCCCGGGGATCGTCGTCACCGCAATACCGCGCGCCCGCGCCTCGCGCACCAGCCGGTAGCCGGGGTCCGAAATCAGCGGCGTGCCCGCATCCGAGACCAAGGCGACCGGCCCGCGCGTCATCTCGCCCAGCAAGGCCTCGCGCGCGGCATCGCTCGCGTGATCGTCATAGCGGCGCAGCGGGCGCTTGATTCCAAGGTGGTGCAACAGCTTGCCGGTCACCCGCGTATCCTCGCAGGCTATCACAGCGCAGCGTGAAAGGACGTCGATTGCCCGCCGCGTGACGTCACCGAGATTGCCAATCGGGGTCGCAACTATATAGAGACCGGGGTCAAGTAGGGGCGCATCCATAGGCGTACCCATGGACCGGCTACCAGGGAGCGGCAAGCCAATGATGTTCGGAAGCGGTGGGGCAGCACTCGGGCGCCTCCGGCATTTGGTTCTATATGCCGGGTTCGCACTCCTCGCGGGTTGCGCTGTCATCCCCAAACCGACCGAAGCGCCGCCGCCGCCCAAGCCCGCTGAAGTGACGCCCGATGCCAACGTGCTCCCCACCGATGCCGACCGCCACCGCGTCGCGCTGCTCGTGCCGATGAGCGGGCCCAACGCCCCCGTCGGCCAGGCCATCGCCAATGCAACGACGATGGCGCTGCTCGATACCAATGCCGACAACGTCCGCATCACGACCTACGACACAGCGCTTGGCGCCGGCCTTGCGGCCAACAAGGCGATCCTTGATGGCAACCGCCTGATCCTTGGGCCCCTGCTTGCCGACGAGGTGGTGGCTGTCGCCAGCGTCGCGCGGCCCGCCAAGGTGCCGATGATCACCTATTCGAACGACGCCAACGTTGCGGACCGCGATGTCTTCGTGCTCGGCCAGGTCCCGGCGCAGGCGATCACCCGCGTCGTCGGCTACGCGCAGGAGAAGGGCGTCAAGTCGATCGGCGCGATCATCCCGACCGGCGCCTACGGCCAGCGTGTGTCCACAGCGCTGATGGTCGCGGCCCGTTCACGCGGGATCACGGTGACCTCGGTCGAGAGCTATGACCGTTCGAACACCTCGGTTTCCAGCGCAGTCCGCCGCGTTCTGACGAAGGGCCCGGTCGGCGCGCTGCTGATCGGTGACAGCGGCCGCATCGCACTCATGGCCGCGCCGGCCGCCAATGGCACGAAGCTGCTCGGCACCGAGCTGTGGAACGGCGACGCCGCGATCGCCAAGAGCCCCGCGATGCGCGGCGCGTGGTTCGCCGCCGTTTCGGACAAGCGCTTCGGCCAGTTCGAGCAGTCTTACCGCACCCGCTTCGGCGCCGCGCCCTCGCGGCTGGCGACGCTCGGCTACGATTCCGTACTGCTCACGCTCAACGTCGCGCGGACGTGGAAGCCGGGCACGCTGTTCCCGACCGCGAAGCTCTACGCCCGCGACGGTTTCATCGGCCTCGACGGGGTGTTCCGCTTCGATCCCAACGGCGTCGCCGAACGCGCGATGGAAGTGCGCGAAGTCGGTGCAGGCACTTTCGTTACCGCAAGCCCGGCCCCGGCGAAGTTCAATCCCTGACCCCGCAAATCCGGGGATATTCCCGGATAAGCACCATCCCCCCATTGCTCCGGGAATCGGGCGTGTTCTATAGCCGTTCCCATGTCCGATGACCTGTTCGACAAGCTGCCGGGCCGAAGCCCAGAGGAAACCTACGACGGTTCCGCTATCGAGGTGCTGGAGGGGCTGGAGCCCGTCCGCCGCCGCCCCGGCATGTACATCGGCGGCATCGACGAGCGCGCGCTGCACCACCTCGCCGCCGAGGTGCTCGACAACGCGATGGACGAGGCTGTCGCGGGCCATGCGAACCGCATCGAAGTCACGCTCGAGGAAGGCCCCGCCGGGACCGCAGGCAGGATCACCATCACCGACAACGGCCGCGGCATGCCGGTGGACGAACACCCGAAGTACCCCGGCAAGTCGGCGCTCGAAGTCATCCTCACCATGCTCCATTCAGGCGGCAAGTTCTCCGGCAAGGCCTATGCCACCTCGGGCGGCCTCCACGGCGTCGGCATCTCGGTCGTCAACGCGCTTTCGGTGCTGACCCGCATCGAAGTCGCGCGCAACAAGGAACTCTACGCGCAGGAATTCTCGCGCGGGCTGCCCACCTCGAAGCTGGAACGCATCGGCGCCGCCCCCAACCGGCGCGGCACCAGCGTTACTTTCATCCCCGATGGCGAAATCTTCGGCGAGGACGCGCGCTTCAAGCCCGCGCGCCTGTTCCGGCTCGTCCGCTCGAAGGCCTATCTCTTCGCGGGCGTGGAAATCCGCTGGAAGTGCGCCCCCAGCCTGATCGCGGGGACGGACATTCCCGCCGAAGCCGTGTTCCAGTTCCCCGGCGGCCTTGGCGATCACCTCGCCGAACAGGTCGCGGGCCGCGAATGCGTCACCTCCGTCCCGTTCACCGGGCGGCAGGACTTCCCGGCCGGGCCGAACGGCGAAGAAATGGGCCGCGCCGAGTGGGCCATCGCCTGGCCGTTATGGTCGGACGGGTCCTACAGCTGGTACTGCAACACCATCCCCACCCCCGATGGCGGCACGCATGAGGCGGGGCTGCGCGCCGCGCTCACCAAGGGCATCCGCGCGTTCGGCGAGCTTGTCGGTCAGAAGAAGGCCAAGGACATCGCGCCCGAGGACATGCTCACCGGCAGCGAGATCATGCTTTCGGTGTTCATCCGCGATCCCCAGTTCCAGAGCCAGACCAAGGACCGCCTGACCAGCCCCGAAGCCGCGCGCCTCGTCGAAACCGCGATGCGCGATCACTTCGACCACTTCCTTTCGGACAATCTCGAGCGCGGCAAGGCACTCCTCGGCGCAGTCCTCGAACGCATGGACGAGCGCCTGCGCCGCAAGGCGGAGCGCGAGGTCAAGCGCAAGACCGCCACCAACGCGCGCAAGCTGCGCCTCCCCGGCAAGCTCACCGATTGCAGCGGCGAGGGTGACGGCGAGACCGAGCTGTTCATCGTCGAAGGCGATTCCGCCGGCGGCAGCGCCAAGCACGCGCGCGACCGCAAGACGCAGGCGATCCTCCCCATCCGCGGCAAGATCCTCAACGTCGCCAGCGCCAGCGCCGACAAGATCCGCGCCAACGCCGAAATCGCCGATCTTGCGCTCGCCTTGGGTTGCGGCCTGCGCAAGGACTGCAACCCCGATGCGCTGCGCTATGACCGGATCATCATCATGACCGACGCCGACGTCGACGGCGCGCATATCGCCACCTTGCTGATGACGTTCTTCTTCCAGGAAATGCCCGAAATCGTTCGGCGCGGGCACCTCTATCTCGCCCAGCCCCCGCTCTACCGCCTCACCAGCGGCGCCACTTCGGTCTACGCCAAGGACGACGCGCACCGCGCCGAGCTCGAAGCCACGAAGTTCAAGGGCAAGAAGGTCGAAGTCGGCCGCTTCAAGGGCCTCGGCGAAATGAACCCGCAGCAGTTGCGCGAGACTACGATGAGCCCGGCCAGCCGCAGCCTCATCCGCATCACCCTGCCCCCCGAATACGAAGGCCGCGCCGCCGTCAAAGACCTCGTCGACCGCCTCATGGGCCGCGATCCCGCCCAGCGCTTCATGTTCATCCAGAACCGCGCAGGCGAACTTGATCCGGAGCTGATCGACGCCTGAGCCGCGCCTTCCCTTCAGTCCATTTTAACCGCGCAATCCGGGTTTCACCCTAGTCCTGGCCAAACCCCGTTGCAGCCTCCGCGCGCCTAGAACCGTGCCGATATCCGCCCCGCAGTCCCGCGCGGCGGCAGAAACGGGTTCAATCGGCATGGATTATCTCAGGAACGCTCCGATCGGACGCAAGCTCGCGGTGATGTTCGCGGTGCTTTCGCTGGTCATCGTCGCTGCGATCGGCACCATGGTCTGGCGCATGGGCGCGATGCGCGCCGCTGAAGTGGAAGTCGCGGAGGATCACGTCCCCCAGGCGCTTGCGGCAGACAAGATCAACATCGCCATGGCCGAGTTCGAGAACGCGCTGCGGGCGCATCTGCTCGCGGCAGACGAGTACGAGCGCTCCGATGCCGAGAAAGTCATCGCCGCGAACCAGAAGATCATCAGCACCCAGACAGCCGCGTTCGAGGCGACCGACCTCGACGACAAGGAAAAGGGCTATCTGAAGGCATTCAAGGCCGGCTGGCAGCAGATGAGCCAGGATACCACGCAAATCATCCAGCTCTCGGGCGAGGGCCGTACCGCCGAGGCACTGGCACGTCTCGCCACCTCGTCCGAACCGGTCGAGGCAACCGCCAAGTCCCTTGCCGATCTTGCCGAATACCAGAAGCACCATATCGAGTTGGCCGTCCAACAGTCCCAAACGGGCTACACGCTTGCCCTGTGGACCGGAGTTCTCACCGCCCTGGCGCTGCTCGCCACGCTTGGCGGCATTTATCTGATGATGGTTCGCCTCGTCGCCCGCCCGGTCGGTCAGATCACCCACGCGATCCAGGATCTGGCCGAGGGCCACCTCGATGGCGCGCTCACGATCAGCGACACGCAGGACGAAATCGGCGCGCTCGGCCGGGCGATGCGCGCGCTGCAGGACCAGCTGGCCCGTGCCGAACGGAGCAAGGCCGAACAGGTCGAGCTTATCGTCAGCACGCTCGGCGCCGCGCTTGCCAAGTTCAAGGAAGGCGATCTCGGCGCCCGCGTCACCGCCGCGCTGGAAGGGCCCTTTGCCCGCCTCAAGACCGACTTCAACGCGATGGCGAGCGAACTCGAGCAGGTCATCGGTTCGGTCGCAGGCACGGCCAGCAGCGTCCAGACCGGCTCGACCGAAATCCGCGCCGCGTCCGACGATCTTGCCAGCCGCACCGAGCAGCAGGCCGCCAGCCTCGAATCCGCCGCCAATGCCATGCGTGAAGTGACCGCCAAGGTCGAACAGAGCGCCAGCAATGCCGGTGCCGTGCGCGAGACGATCGTGCGCGCCACCAATCGGGCCAATGCGGGCGGCGAAGTCGTCAAGCGGGCCGTCGACGCGATGGATTCGATTGTCGACAGCTCGAAGCAGATCACCCAGATCATCGACCTCATCGACGGCATCGCCTTCCAGACCAACCTGCTCGCGCTCAATGCCGGGGTCGAGGCGGCCCGCGCCGGCGAGGCTGGCCGGGGCTTCGCGGTGGTCGCCAACGAAGTCCGCGCCCTCGCCCAGCGCTCGGCCGAAGCTGCGCGCGACATCAAGGGCCTGATCAGCGGCAGCGCGCAGCATGTCGAGATGGGCGTCCACCTTGTCGGCGAGACCGGCGAAGCGCTCGATGCGATCATCACCCAGGTCGCCGAGATCGGCGCGCTGGTCGAAGGCATCGCCACTGCCGCGGTCGATCAGGCGGCGAGCATTTCCAAGGTCAACGTGACCATGGGCGAGCTTGACCGCATGACCCAGCAGAACGCCGCGATGGTCGAGGAAAGCGCGGCTGCCTCGCGCAATCTCTCGGGTCAGGCGGCGAACCTCGCCAATCTCGTTTCGCGCTTCCGGGGCACCGGGATCGCCGCTTCGGCGAGCAGCTTCAACGCTCCGCTGGCCGCGCGGCCCGCACCTGCCCCCGCGCCGCTGGCCCCGCGTCCGCTTCCGGCAGCCGCGCCCGCCCCGGTCCACGGCAACCTCGCGCTCGAACTCGACGAGGACAACTGGTCGGAGTTCTGAGAACCCGCTTGGCCCTGCGTCTTGTGCGACGGCGCGGGGCCTTGGCCGGCCGGGATCAGTCCTGGCCGGCCGTCCCGTCTCCGGCTTTCGCCGCCTTGAAATCGAAGCGGATGCGCACCCAGGTGCCGAGCTGCGCCTTGCCGTCGATGCGCGGCGGGCGAACGAGGAACTGCCAGGCTGCCTGCCGCAGCGCGCGCGCGAGGCCCGATCCGCGCGGGCTCTCGTCTACCTCGCGGCAATCCTCGACATGATAGCGCTCGACCGTGCGGCAGATGATCATCGCCCAGTCGCCCGATGATCCGCCCCGCGCCGCACTCATGTAGGGCGAAAGTTCGGCCCGCGTCGGCTCGCGGTACCATTCTGCATTGTAGACCCGCGCGCCGCCGGGACCATCGCCGGTGCCTTCGGCATTGCCTCCACCGCCCGCTGATGCGCCATTTGATCCGCTGCTGCCGCCCGCCGGCTTGATCTTGCTGATATCGGCCTTGGCGATGTCCTCGCGGCTGAGCTTGATGAAGCCCGGCGGCCATTCGACCTGGTTCTTGCTGGGAATCTCGACGCGCGGCGGCAGCTTGGGCGGCGGGGTGGTTACCGTCTGCACCTGCGGCTGCTGCTTCACATCCTGCTTGGGCGCGGCCTTGGCCTTGTCCTTTTCGGCAGAGGGCGGCGCAATGTTGATCGCCACCAGCTGCCCGCCCGCATCGCCGCCGCCGCCGGCAACGTTGCTCATGATGATCAGCACGAAGACGAGGAACACCCCGACCAGCACTGCCAGCACGAACGACACAACCCGGTCGCGGCGCGACGGAGCGTAGCGCGCGGCGCTGGCGACGGGAGTGGATGCCATGGCGCTCCGCCTACACGGGCACGCCCGGGGCGGCAACCAGCCCACTTGTAACCAAGTGTCGCTTCCTCGTGCAGAAGTGGCATTTCAGCCCACTTGCCAGCCCCGCCCGCACCGCTTATCCCTTAAGCAACCGGTTAAGAAATTCGAGGATGTCCATGCGTTTTGAAGGCACCAGCAACTATGTCGCCACCGATGATCTCAAGGTGGCGGTCAATGCCGCGGTGCTGCTGCGCCGCCCCCTGCTGGTGAAGGGCGAACCCGGCACCGGCAAGACCGTCCTCGCGCATGAAATCGCCAAGGCCGTCGGCGCGCCGCTGATCGAGTGGAACGTCAAGTCCACCACCAAGGCGCAGCAGGGCCTCTATGAATACGACGCGGTCGCCCGCCTGCGCGATGGCCAGCTCGGCGATCCGCGCGTGCACGAGATTTCGAACTACATCCGCAAGGGCAAGCTGTGGGAGGCCTTCACCTCCGAGAAGCTCCCCGTCCTCCTCATCGACGAGATCGACAAGGCGGACATCGAATTCCCGAACGACCTCCTGCAGGAGCTCGACCGGATGAGCTTCGACGTCTACGAGACGCACGAGACCATCGCCGCCAAGGAGCGCCCGATCGTCGTCATCACTTCGAACAACGAAAAGGAACTGCCCGACGCGTTCCTGCGCCGCTGCTTCTTCCACTACATCAAGTTCCCCGACCGGGCGACGATGCAGTCGATCATCGACGTGCACTTCCCCGGCATCCAGAAGACCCTCGTCACCAAGGCGATGGAGATCTTCTACGAAGTGCGCGAAGTGCCCGGCCTCAAGAAGAAGCCCTCGACCTCGGAACTGCTCGACTGGCTCAAGCTGCTGCTGAACGAGGACATGCCGCTCGACGTCCTCCAGAACCGCGATCCCACCAAGGCGATCCCGCCCTTGCACGGCGCGCTCCTCAAGAACGAACAGGACGTGATGCTGTTCGAACGCCTCGCCTTCATGGCGCGGCGTCCCTCGAATTAACCTCCTTCCCGTTCGTGTCGAGCGAAGTCGAGACACCATGCGCAGCGCCGGGTGTCTCGACTTCCGGCCCATCGGGCCGGAAGTTTATCCCGAGCAAAGTCGAGGGGCTCGACACGAACGGTGGTTGAGCTAAACCGTCGGGGTCATTTCACACTTTCTGCATTGATTATGCAGCGCGGCTTCGCCGCTATCGCAACCCCTTTGCACCCCCGCGCCTCCGCGCGAAACAATCAATCCTGCGCTCTCAATCCCGCGGGCCGAGTTTCTCCAGCTCCACTTCGGCATACATCTGCTTGACCGCCGGGCGCGCCTTGATCTGATCGATCCAGCGCACCAACCCCGGCGTCTTTTCCTTGTTCACCAGTTCGGCAAAGCCCACCTGCATGCCGTTGGCGATGGCGAAGTTGCAGATGTCCGCCAGCGTGTATTGCCCCGGCACCAGCCACTCGTGCTGGCGCAGATGCGCGTCCAGCCGCTCCACGGAATAGCCTATCTTGCGCATCTCCTCGTCGAGCATGTCCTGCGGAAAGCCTTCGCGCGCCCGCCGCCACTTCACCTGCTGCTCGACCACCGGAATGGCCTTCACCTTCTCCTCGAACTCTGCGTCCGAAAGGCCCTTGACCATGTTGCCGACATAACGGTGCCAGCCGATGGTCGAGACGCACCAGCAGAAGTACTCGTCCACCCACTTCGTCCACACCCGCATCTGCGCGCGGCCGTATGACGTATCCGGCCGCAGCTTGACCTCGGTCGGGTACTCGTCTTCCAGATACTCGCAGATCACCGTGCTCTCGGTGATCACATGCTCGCCATCGACGAGAGCAGGCACTTGCCCCCGCGGGTTGATCGCCTTGAACCAGTCGGTATGGTGCTCGAACTTGGCAGGATCGAGCCGGTTCTTCTCGAACGGCAGCCCCTTCTCAAAGAGCGTGAGCAGCGGCTTCATCGAGTTGGCAGCAGGGCCGAAACTGTAGAGCTTGAGCATGGTTATGGGTGTCCTCTCCGATTGCCCGCAGCCTACAAATTGTAAGTAAGACTAACAATCCCCAAAGTGAGGGAGACGCTGATGGCTTATACCGGATCCTGCGCCTGCGGTGCCGTCACCGCGACCATCGCGGCAGACGCACCCGTCGCGGTGCGCCAGTGCTGGTGCCGCCAGTGCCAGCAGGTCGCTGGCGGCGCGGCGACCAACAACGCCATTTTCCCGACCGACAGCGTCGTCTTCACCGGCGAACTCGCCACGCATTCCTACGTCGCGGCCAGCGGCAACACCCTCACCCACTCGTACTGCCCCCGGTGCGGCACGCCGGTCATGGCCCAGACCAGCGCCCGCCCGCATTTCCGCACCATGCGCCTCGGCTTTCTCACCCCTGGCCATGGCCTTGCCCCCAATGCCGCGATCTGGACCAGCGACGCCCCGCCCTGGGCCGCGATTGACCCGGCGCTTGATCAGTTCGCAGCCCAGCCCCCCGCGCCCCCGCCACCCACTTCGTAACACTTGCCCCCGCGCCGCATTCGCCTTAATCATCCGGTTAAGACCGGTCGTCCCATAAACCGACCCGTTCGTGTCGAGCGAAGTCGAGACACCAAGCGCGGTGCATGTGTCTCGACTTCGCTC
>NZ_LJHZ01000031.1:0-10089 GCF_001296055.1 Novosphingobium sp. AAP93 | reverse complement strand
AACGCCGTCGGTGACCTCATGACCTGGACCACCGTGGCCTGAGAACACCGCTTACGCTATTGGCCGAGCTGGGCACAAGACTGGGCGAATATGAGGATGCGCAGTTTATTCTCGAGAAGTGCAAACAGCTCAATCCCGGCTATATCCCGGCACGATATGATCTGGTCGATGTGCTCAGCAAGCGCTTCCATTACGCGCGCGCGCTGAGCGAGGCGGAAGAAGTCCTCACAAGCGAACCGGATAATCTGCAATTTCGTATGCTGCGGGCAAATCTGCTATTGCAGATTGGCGAGACTGAGACCGCGCTGGCCGAGTATAAGACGATCCAGCGACAGGACGAGACCAACACCCGCGTCAGTCTTACACTTGGCCACGCCTACAAGACGCTTGGGCGGATCGATGACGCGGTCAATGCTTATCGGCACGCCTATCGCCTGAAGCGCGATTTCGGCGATGCATACTGGAGCCTTGCCAATCTCAAGACCTATCGCTTCACCGACGATGAGCTGGTTGCAATGGCCACCGAGGAGGCCAAGGCCACGACCGAGACAGATGATCGCATTCATTTGTGTTTTGCGCTGGGGAAAGCCCATGAGGACCGCGCCGATCATGCCAGCGCGTTTGCTTGCTATGCCCGTGGCAATCACTTGCGCCAATCAATCCTGGGTTATCAACCTGATTCAGTTACTTATGAAGTCGACCATCAGATAGAGCACTGCTCTCAAAGCCTTTTTTCTGCCAAGCTTGGATCGGGCTGCGCGGCAGAAGATCCGATATTCATTGTAGGGTTGCCACGTGCGGGCTCGACACTGCTGGAACAGATCCTGGCCTCGCACAGCCAGGTCGAGGGAACAACCGAGCTTCCCGATATCATGGCCATCGCCTCCCGGCTCAATGGGCGGCAAGCGGCGGAGGAAGAAGATCGCTACCCTGCCAACCTGATGGAACTCACACCCGCCGAATTGTCTGGTCTGGGCGAAAGCTATATGGCTTCGACAATGGTTCATCGCCGCGAAGGCAAGACCCGCTTCATTGACAAGATGCCGAACAATTTCCGGCACATCGGTTTAATCCATCTGATTTTGCCCAACGCACGGATCATCGATGCCCGGCGCGATCCAATGGACTGCGGCTTTTCCGTGTTCAGACAGCTTTTCGCGCAAGGCCAGGACTTCTCCTACGGTCTTGGACATATCGGCCGATACTATCGCGACTATGTGCGGCTTATGGATCACTGGGATACCGTGCTTCCCGGCCGCGTGCTGCGTGTGCAGCATGAGGATGTGATCGACGATCTGGAAGCGCAGGTTCGCCGCATCCTGCAACATTGCGGCCTTCCTTTCGAACAAGCCTGTGTCGATTTCCATCAAACCCGGCGGGCAATTCGAACGCCGAGCTCGGAGCAAGTCCGCCGCCCGATCAATCGCGACGGTGCCGGCGTCTGGAAGAATTTCGAGCCATGGCTCGCACCGCTCAAGAACGCGCTTGCGGGGCAGGATGGCCCGTAAGGCCTGCCATTGGCTGGCATTGCGTATTGACTGGCAGCATCCTCGGCTGCTGCCAGCCCATTCAGTCGGTCCCGATCACCGCATTGCCAATCAGCGTCCCGGCTTCGACCGCTTGATGCGCTTTCGCTGTTTCATCGAGGGCAAAGCGGGCAGCAATCAGGTGCTGCAGAGCGTCTGCCTCTAGCGCGCTGCTGAGCCGGGTGACCACGTTGGCTCGTTCGTTTGCCGTTAGTGCGTAGACCAGCATCATCCGAAGCGTCGTGTGGCTGAACATCAGCGGATAGAACGGAAGTTGCGGCGTGGGATCGGCCATCGAACCATAGGCAGCAATCACACCGCCCGGCGCAAGGACAGCCGCGCTTGTTGCGAGGTTTCCGCCAAACTCAACTTCCACGATGCGATCAATGCGCTGGCCGCCGGTCGCATCGAGGATGGCTGTAGCCGTGTCGGCCGACCGGTAGTTGACGACAGCATGGGCACCTGCCGCAGTGGCAATCTGCGCCTTTTCGTCTCCGCTCACGGTTACCACCACGTGCGCCCCGCCCCACCGCGCAAGTTGGATGGCATAATGCCCGACGGCCCCGGCGCCGCCCGTGACCAACACGGTCTGGCCGCTGACGTCACCATCAGCGAACACGGCGTGGCAGGCGGTGGACGCTGGGATGCCGAGGCAGGCCCCCGCTTCAAAGCTGGTGTTTGGCGGCAGCGGAACGGCCTGTTCGGAAGGAACGCAGACATACTCCGCGCACGTGCCGTTGGCGCGCTTCCACGCCGCGTTCCACAACCAGACCCTGCTTCCGAGCCGCGCTGCATCGACACCGGCGCCGACAATGTCGATCTCGCCTGCGCCATCCGAATGGGGGATCACCCTGGCAAACGGGATTGGCCCGCGTGCGCCGCTCCTCGCCTTCACATCCGAAGGATTGACCCCGGACGCGCGAATCCGAACCCGGACTTCGCCAGGACCAGGCAGCGGATCATCGAGCACATTGCAGCGCAGAACAGCATCTGCAGCGCCTGTCGTTTCATACCAGACAGCGCGCATCAAACTGCCATTTCCATCGAAAGTCCCTCCGTGTGTCCATCTATCGAAAGCGCCTGGCCTGAAATCCGCTGCCCGGCGGGCGATGTGAGATAAATCACCATGTTCGCAATGTCGTCGCAGGTTACAAATGTGCGCAAGGATGTCTGCCTTTTGTACTCTGCCTCTACCTCGGCGATCGGCAAGCTTCTGGCCTTGGCATCGGCCGCGATGACCTGATCGATCCGGGGGCCTTCGACACAGCCCGGACAGATCGCGTTGACCCTGATCCCTTCGGGCCCAAGTTCCATTGCCAGTGTCTTGGTAAGGCCGATGACAGCCCACTTGCTCGCTACGTAAGGCCCGCGCAGCGGGCAACCAAACAACCCTGCATTGGAGCTCATATTGATGATAGAAGCACCGGGCGCTTGGCAGCGCAGCAAGGGGATAGCCTCGCGGGTCATGTGGAATGTGCCGTTGATATTGATGTCGATGGTTCGCAGCCACGCGTCGACAGGCTGATCTTCAAGTCGTGCTGTTGGCCCAGCGATGCCCGCGTTGTTGACGAGCAAATCGATGCCGGCAAGGCCTCTGGCGTTCAGATCCGCCTTCACAGCGTGGTAGAAGCGGCTAACTGCATCGCGGCTGCTGACATCGCAGGCGAATGCTGCAAGGCTTGGATCTGTTTGCTGCAGCTGTGTAATCGCGTCTTCATCCTGATCACAGACGTAGACCAGCCAGCCTTGCCTGCTCATGCAGCGCGCAATGGCAAGGCCGATGCCGTTCGCCCCGGCGGAGATAATGGCTGTTTGCACTTGAGCTTTACCGTTCATCTGCGTGATCGCGATGCCAGCCGGTTCAGGCTTTCCCGGCTTATCAGCAAACGATGAATACTGGCTTGGCGTTGAGCATTTCTCATGTCAGACTTAACAGAATGCGAAATGTACCGCCACCGCTCAACGCCTTGCGTACGTTCCACACTGCCGGTCAGACCGGTAGTTTCAAACTTGCAGCCGAGATGCTCAATGTTACGCCGTCAGCGGTTTCCCACCAGATCAAGTTTCTGGAGGATTATCTCGGCGTTTTGCTTTTCATGCGCAGCACGCAGGGAATTGAACTTTCGCAGGCGGGCAAGGCCTTTCATAGATACGTCCATGCTGCCTTCCTCGAGATCGACGATGGTATGCGTGCGCTGAAGCGGCACACACGTCCGGATGAACTGACGATCCAGACGTATTCGACGATCGCGGTGCGGTGGCTCATGCCTCGAATCCAGGAGTTTCAGAAGCTTTACCCGCAACTGGTTATTCGCCTGGTCACATCGCAGCAAGATGCCGACTTTGCTGACGATGCATGCGATGTCGCGCTGGTGATCGGCAAGCCGGCAGGCGCAAGGCTCCATGTGTCCTATCTGTTCACGCCGCGGATATTCCCTGTCTGCACGCCGCAGATAGCCGCGGCGCTGGCGTCAGTCGAAGACCTTGCCCAGCAAACGATTTTGCAGGTCTATTCATCTAAGGGCGACTGGCGAATCTGGCTGGACAAGCATGGTGTGGCCACGGTCAACCCGGACGATGGTCTCCGCTTTGACAGCTACGACCATGCCTTGCGGATGGCGGCGCGAGGGCATGGTGTAGCTCTTGCGATGCAGCCCTATGCCACGGAAGAGTTTGCGGCCGGCGTTCTCGTCCGCCCCTTTCCGGATCACGATGTGCGGCCGGATGTCAGCTGGTACGTTGTCAGTCCCGAGACGCGGGCGGATAGTGCTCACGTCAGGGCGTTTCGCAGATGGGTCATTCAGCAAGTCGAGAACGATCCCTCACTTGCGCCGCTGCGCGAGGAGTGACGTGAGATTTTCTCAGCATTGGTGAATGAGAAGTCCTTTGCGAGGCTGTTCTTGCGATGCGAGCTTGATGCAGATTACCAAGCATGCGCAGGCCATGAGCGTCGGCGCTGATAGCATACTTGGGCCCTTTGTAGGCAGAAGCACATGGGAAGGCCGTGACCTTGGCTGCTGAAATCGGCCCTGACCTGCAGTTGCGCGCTCCGAAAGGTAGGCGCCGCAGTGCCGCGTGTTTTCTGCTTTTCTCGGCTGCGATCCTTGCGTCTTGTCCCGTTTCTTCCATGGCCCAATCCGGGCCGGTCGTGCGGATTGGGCAGTCGGAAATTATTGGCATCCCCGAAACTGACGGCGTGTCATCGTTCCGCGGGATCGCTTATGCACAGCCCCCGGTTGGGCCGCTTCGCTGGAAACCGCCGCGCCCGCTGGCGCTGGCACCCGGCCCTATAGATGCGACGCGCTTTGCTCCGGCCTGCGCCCAGGGTGATGGTAACGCGCAGTGGTACCGCAGCGTGGCCCAGGCGATGGGGGCCGAACCCACCGTGATCAGCGGACCGGCGCAGATCAGCGAGGACTGCCTCTATCTCAACATCTGGACACCGCACCCATCATCTTCTCCCGCGCAGAAGCTTTTGCCAGTGATGGTCTGGATCCACGGCGGCTCGAACGCGAACGGCTACGCGCATGAGCCGAACTACATGGGAACCATTCTGGCGAGGCAAGGCGTTGTCTTCGTTTCGATCAACTACCGGCTCGGCCTGCTCGGCTTCTTGGCGCACCCAGCGCTTGGTCAAGACGCCATCGGCCAGCAGGGCTTGCTTGATCAACTTGCTGCATTGCGCTGGATCAAGGCCCAGATCGTTCACTTTGGTGGCGATCCTTCGCGTATCACTGTGTTCGGGGAGTCCGCCGGCGGGACGGACATTGCTTTGCTGGCCGCGATGCCGCAGGCCAAGAGCTTGATAGCACGGGCGATCATTCAGAGCGGGTACTTGCCAGCGCCTGCCTTCATCACGCGCCGCGCGGCGCAGGCTCTTGCCATCGACCTGTTCGGAGCCAAGGCCAGTGCGCAAAGCCTGCGTGCCATGCCATGGCAGGACATCATCAGTCTGGAAGCAAGCAAGCTGCGAGGGCATTTCTATGCGCCGGTGGCAAAGCGCCCCCAACGATCCACCGTCCCACTGCTGATCGGCAGCAATGCGGATGAAAACCTGATGTACCAGCCCAAGGAGAAAGCCGGGCAGGAGCGCGATCTCGCAGTTGCGCTCAAGGGCCTGTCGTACCCTCGTCGGCAAGCAGTTTCGGCTTTGCTTGATGGAGTTGCAGTGGATCTGCCCGCGCGTCTCAATGCGGTCAGCTCCAATCAGTCTTTTCATTGCCCGGCGGCGCGGTTTGCCAGTGCCACGGCAGCGAAGGGCCGCCGGACTTTTGTCTATCGCTTTGAGAAAGTGAGACCGGGCGAGCACGGGCTAGGTGCTTATCACGGTGCCGAAATCCCCTACGTGTTTGGACAGGACGATGCCTGGTTGAGGTCCACCACCAAGGATCATGCGCTGTCCAAAATGATTCAGCGCTACTGGTTGAACTTTGCGCGCTCGGGAAATCCCAACGGACCGCAGCTTCCGCTATGGCCTGATTGGCGTGGTCGGGCACCGCGCCTGCTCGATCTTGGCGAAGCGCTTGTCGCCATTGAGCAGCCGCTTGCCAGCCTTTGCACCTTGCTGCCGCCCGAACGCTGATCCGCTTCCGTTCTGTATCATCCGAGATTTGCCATGCTTCATCTTGAGCCGCTCATGACCTTTTCCAACGGCGTGGAGACCTACAAGGTTGGCCGGACTCCGTTTGGTGAACGCATCACCTACGTAATCAAGGCTGGCACGTTCTCTGGACCTCGCGTCAAAGGGCGGATTCTTGATGGCGGCGGAGATTGGATGCTGGTCGGGGAAAGTGGTTTGGCACAGCTGGATGTCCGCAAGGTTCTGGAAACCGACGACGGCGCCATCATCGATCTGCGCTACAATGGCCTCTATCGCTTCAGCGATGCAGTGACTGCAAAATTGGATGCTGGCTTTGAGACAGCCTTCGGCGAGACCCAGTTTCAAGTTCAGGCCAGTTTCTCGACTGGCGACCCGCGCTATGACTGGCTTAATTTCACCCTGGCGGCGGGAGAGGCGCGGGAAACGCCCGGCGGTGTGGTCTATGCTCTTTTCGCCATCATGCAGACCAGAGCACAAGTCGGACACTCGAGCTGACTGGGGAGCCTTGAATGATCACGTTTCGAGCCGTGCGTTCCCTGCCGAAAACGCCTCGGAGGTCAGCACTGCAAAATTCTGATGCGCGCGTTGCCCCTTTGCGCAACCCGCCCTTTTAAGGACAGCCAAGAGTCATGCAGCGGAGAATATCGACAGATGTCCTGGTTGTCGGCGGAGGTACGGCCGGCTTTGGCGCTGCTTACGCTGCTGCCAGCCAGGGTGCGCACGTGCGGCTCATTGAGGGAACCAGCAAAATTGGCGGCGTCATGGCATTTTGCCCGGGCATGCCCTGGGGCGGTGGTTTTCCGATTGGCCGCAGTATCGGCGGCGTTTTCGATACGCTGACCGCCAGGCTGTGCTTCGCGCAGCCGCCGCTTGCCGAGATCCGTCCCTCTGTGCTCGCCAATTTTGGGCCAGAGGTCGTCTATGATCACGAAGCGGCTGTGTTTGCGATGTTTCAGATGCTGGAAGATGCCGGCGTCGAAGTCCATTTGAACACGTTCGCGGGTTCGCCTGTGATGGATTCAAGGCGCATTGCTGCGATCAATTGCTACGATAGGACAGGACCGCTGACCATCGAGGCAGGCGTGGTGATCGATTGCTCGGGCGATGGCGACATATCCGCCAAGGCCGGCGTCCCCTTCACGCTCGGCGACGAGCACGGCAACATGATGGGCGTAACATTATCCTTCTCTATGCTGGGGGCTCCGTGGGAGCAGGTCTTCGTCCACGGAGATCCCTATTTTACGTCGGATGCTGCGCGCGGCATCGCTGAGAGCCGGTTGCATCCCGATCTTGCCAAGCTCTACCTGATGCGTGGCTTCCACCGCGACACCATCTTCTGCAACTCAGTGCACATCCGCGGGGTGGACGGAACTGATCCGCAGCAGGTGGCCAAGGCCACGCAGGAGGGTCGGCGGCGTTGCCATCAACTGGCAAGGTTCCTGATCGACAGTGTTCCAGGCTTCGAGAATGCGCGCATGAGCGAACTCGGCCCAACGATTGGCGTTCGCGAAACCCGAAAGCTTGAGGCCGTGCAACGCATTCTCGCGCGCGATCTTGCCGGGGCTGCAAGGTTTGCGAGTGGCATCGTTTGCTGCGATAATCCGATAGACGATGTCATGCGCGCCGATGCATCGATGACGCATGACGCAATCGTTGCGCATGGGAGCTACTATACCATCCCCTTTGACGCCATGGTGCCGCGCGAGGTTGAGAACCTGTTGTTTGCCGGTCGGCTCGTATGCGCCGATCCAGCGGCCTTTGCCTCGGTGCGCGGCATGCCCCAATGCATGGCGATGGGGGAGGCCGTGGGGGTCGCTGCGGTCATCGCCAATGCGAGAGAGGTCGCTGTTCAGGCCGTGGATCCGGCTGAGGTTGTTGCAATCCTCACTGCCCGCGGCGTCAAAGGCTTGGGGCGCGAGAACCTTTCGGAGTATGCACCAGTCCTTCAATCAGCTGCTGGCAATTGATGCCATGTTGATTGGGCGGCCTTTTTTCCCGAACGTTTCCATAATCTTCGAAATATTGAACTATACTGACGGCCAACAAAGACTGGATCCATGTCGCCAACTCACAGCTATAAAATATGATCGTAATTTCAGACGCTCAGGGGGCACTTTTACCGAAATTCGTGAAGATCTGTGGGCGATACGAATCTCAACGGATAGCTGCGCTGCTCAGGATCGGCATCATTAGAGCCGTGCTGTCGGCGCAACCGACGCAGGTTTTGGACCAAGGCGAGCCCCACCATGTCGATTGAGACGCATCCATCGATAAGAACCACTCCGCTCATCCTTGTCGCGCTGATGGCAACCAGCTTGTTCATCAATTATGTCGACCGCGGGAACCTTGCGACGGGTGCTGCCCTGATCCGTGCCGATCTGCATCTTTCAGCAACGGCTTACGGTGTTCTGGCCGCAGGCTTCTACTTTGCCTACGCCTTCTGCCAGCTTCCAGCAGGTGCGCTGTCAGATCGGTTTGGCGGAAAGCTTGTGCTTGGGATTGGTGCGCTGCTCTGGTCGGCCTCGACCTTCCTGACCGGTTTTGTCGAGAGCTTTTTCGGGCTCTTTGTGCTCCGCATGATGCTCGGAATGGGTGAGAGCGTAGCCTTCACGACCACGTCAAAGATCATCGCCAGCAATGTCCCGCGCGGACAGATGGGATTGGCCAACGGGGTGATCGGGTTTGGCTATCTGGTCGGGCCAGCTGCAGGAACGCTGATCGGCGGTTTCCTTATGGCACTGTGGGGCTGGCGGGCAACATTCATTCTGTTTGGCGCAGTTTCGCTGCTCTGGCTTGTGCCATGGAGCCGTGTACGCATCAGCGAGATCAAGCCCGCCGAGGCTGCGAAGCAGGACATGGTCAATCTGCGCCAAATCCTGAGCAGAAGGGCCTTGTGGGGTGCTTCACTTGGCCATTTCGCAGGAAACTGGAATTGGTACTTCATTCTCGGCTATCTACCGATGTATCTTGAGATGCAGCGTGGTTACTCGATGTCCCAAATGGCGACGGTGGTATCGAGCGCCTATCTGGTCAATGCTCTCGCCGCACTCTTGGCAGGTTGGGCGTTCGACAAGGCAATTCAGCGCGGCTGGTCCCCATCGCTCACGCTTAAGCTGCCTTTGGCAGCAGCGCATATCGCTGGATTGCTATGCATGCTTGCAATGCCATTCATGTCAATCACCGCCTGCATTGCACTGCTGTTCATCTACGAGATGTTCCTCGGCTTCTCGTCACCAGCCTATTTCATGATCCCCCAAATCATGGCGGGTCCGAGTGCCGCAGCTCGCTGGGTGGGTGTGCAGAACATGATGGGCAACATGCCCGGGATCATCGGTGTTCTATTCGCGGGCGTCCTCATCGATGCAGGGGGCGGCTCCTATGGCACGGCGTTCTTGCTGGCAGGATCGATTAATATGCTGGGCCTGATTGGCTGGATCGGGATCCTGCCTAAAGTGGAACCGATCGCCTGGGGAACCAGCGAAGCGATACAGAGTACCTTACCGGGCCTCCTTATCGCTGTAGAAACAACACGGGAATGATCGTTCCGAATTTCTGTGGCTTAGGCATTATCGTCCAAAATCAGCGGACCCGATGGACGCGATTGCCTGCGTATGATCCGCCCAAGGTGGAAAGACCTGCGGCTTTAAACGCCAGCGACGTCAGCTTGCGAAAGCGCTGTCTCTGGCAGTGTCCTCCAGATCAGAGCCGCCATGAGGAAGCAGATCGAAGCAAGCGCCATGACGGGACCGAGGCCGAATACGCCCGCTAGCGGAGCAGTGATAAGCGGCGCCATCATGCTGAGTCCGCGTCCCCAGTTGTAGATCGAAGCGGCTGTCGATCGCAAATGAGAGGGATAGAGTTCGGACAGCCACGGGCCCCAGATTGCCGAAGCCGACAGCATGACACCTGACCTGCCACGGGACTTTCATCCAGCTCTGATTAGAGCCTCGACGGTTGTGGTTA